>NZ_JADCKK010000001.1:0-129136 GCF_014982935.1 Anaerotignum lactatifermentans
CAGTCTGTTCGGGCAAAAACTGTATCTGTCCGCCCTTCTGGATTTACACAGCAGTTATCTGATCAGCTATACCATTTCAGAGCGTCCTGTTCTAAGTATGGTAACGGGTATGCTGGATAAGGCTTTTGAAAACCTTCCCAATGGAACAGGTTTGATTCTCCATTCCGATCAAGGATGGCAGTACCAAAACAAATATTACCGCCAAATGCTCAAACAAAAAGGAATCCGGCAAAGTATGAGCCGAAAGGGTAACTGTCTGGACAATGCTGTCATGGAAAATTTCTTTGGATTGCTCAAGAGCGAACTTCTCTATCTTCAACAGTTTCAATCTATGGAACATTTCAAGCAGGAACTGGTGGAATATTTAGATTATTATAATAACCATCGAATCAAAGCAAAGTTAAAGGGCTTGCCACCTGCAATTTACAGACAACAAGCCCTTCTGGCTTCTTAAACAATTTTAATTTGAAAATATTGTCTAACTTTTTGGGTTCAGTTCATCATATAAAAGATTTCAGCTTTTTTGTTTCACAAAGGTTTGATTGGGTCTGTTTTCTTGCAGAGAAACTGTGCGACCGGAATCCTAAAATCAAAAGGATTCCAGATATTCTATTTTTGATGTGGATTGTTTTCCACAAAATCAGGCAGTATCTCGGAAAACAGCTGTCTTTCCACAGGAATCCGGCAGTAAAATCAGACAAAACGCACCTTTTTTCTACTCTCACGAAAAAGTTATCCACATTTCCACATTTCATGCTGTGGAAAACACAATTTTTTATGTGGATAATATCCACTGTGTTGTTTATAACTCTGTGGAAATCTGGGGAGGAAACTTCTCCTTTGCTGGCGGAGAAAGGACTTCTATCATGATCCCTGCCCCCAGACGAAACCCCTTGATGAAACTTTCTGCCATTTCCAATGGAAACAACGCCAATTGTTCATCCATGACTTCCTCCAGTTCTTTCCGCTGTTCTTCCGTCAAGGTGCGCCGCAGAGATTCATAATGGCGCAGATGCTCCTGACGCTTGGCACGACAGTCTGTCAATGTGGGGGTAAACTGTTCCCATGGGGCAATTTCCCCGTCGTAGAGTTGATGTAAAATGGATTTCATGATATTCCCTCCCTATGCAGCATTTTCTAAATCCATTTTATCAATATGCATTTTCTTTGTATATCACAAGTTTTATATTACATTTTATAATATATTTTTGATTATAAATTCAAATGACCAATAACCTCATTTTTTCCAAAATAAAAACAGAGTCTGCGTTTCCACAAACTCTGCTCCATTCTTTTCGCCCCTCGTCAAAGGCTTGAATGAAATGAGCCTTTGACGAAATTATTTATGATAAGGTTCTTTCCGGTTAATCCGCTCTGCCCGATAAATCTGTTCCAGCAAAATCACCCGCATCATCTGATGGGGGAATGTCATGGCAGAAAAACTCAGGGCAAAGTCTGCCCGTTTCATGACCTCTTTAGACAATCCCAGAGAACCGCCGATAACAAAAGCCATATGGCTCACACCGCCAACGGCTTTCTTTGCCATAAAGTCTGCCAGACCTTCAGAAGTCAATCCTTTTCCCTCAATGGCAAGGGCTACCACAAAGGCGTCATCCTTAATGGCTTTCAGGATGCGCTCCCCTTCTTTTTTCTTCACTTCTTCTTCCTGTGCCGGGCTCATGGTTTCCGGCGCTTTCTCGTCGGGCAGTTCCACGATTTCCAGTTTATGATAGCGGCTTAAGCGCTTGCTGTATTCCGCGATGGCGTCCTGCCAGTATTTTTCTTTCAGCTTGCCCACGCAAACAATGGTAATCCGCATGGCTTCTCCCTCCTCAAATGGTGACTTTTGCCCCGTTGGAATTTCTGGCAGCCATATCCATTTTCAATGCGCCGCCCAGTTTGATGCGGTTTTGCTCCAGAATTTCTGCCACCGTTTCATAAGCAAGGTAGGGGCTGTTATTTTCTTCGCTCAAATGTCCCAGAAATATATGTTTCATTTTTCCGCTCATGATTTCCGCCAAAAGTGCGCCTGCGGTACGGTTGGACAGATGCCCTCTTTCCCCCAGAATACGCTGTTTCAGATTCCAGGGATACCGCCCTTTTTTCACCATTTCCTCATCATGGTTGGATTCCAGAAGCAAAATATCGCTGTCGGTAATATTCTCCCGAATGGTATCTGTCACATGTCCAATGTCTGTAGCCACAGTGATTTTCTTTTCTCCCGCAAAAACGCTGTAGCCCACTGGTGCTGCCGCGTCATGGGGAATGGCAAAGGGTTTCACACACAGATCATTGATGACGCAAGGCTCCCCTTCGTATACAAAACGCTTATTGCGTGGGGCAATCTTGCCCAGGCTGCCTTCCATGGCGTCCCACGTTTCCATGGTGGCATAGATGGGAACGTCAAACTTTCTAGAAAATACCCCTGCTCCCTTCACATGGTCAATATGCTCATGGGTGATGAACAAAGCATCAATCTGGTCACCGGTGAGGGACAGTTTTTCCAGCCCTTCCAGTATCCGTTTGCCGCTGACGCCTGCATCAATGAGAATTTTCGTATGTTCTGTGCCCATAAAGATGCTGTTGCCGCTGCTGCCGCTGGCAATGGTACAAAAATCCAAGGGATTCCCCTCCTTTCCAAAATATTCCATAAAAACAGCCGCAAAAGTTCCGCCTTCCGCTCCCTCTTACGGCTGTCAAAAAGTTCTTATGCTTTCACACGGGTGATATTTGCGCCCAGTGCATTGAATTTATGTTCGACTTCTTCATAACCTCTGTCGATGTATTTCACGCCGTCAATGACGCTTTCGCCTTCTGCTGCCAGTGCTGCCAGAATCATGGCTGCCCCTGCACGCAGGTCTGTGGCTGTCACATTTGCCCCATGGAAACGGGGAATGCCGTCAATGCGGGCAACTCTGCCGTCGATCTGCACCTGTGCGCCCATCTTCCGCAGTTCGTCGATGTACTGATAACGGTTGTCCCATACGTTTTCTGTAATAACGCTCTGTCCCTGACAAACGCTCAGCAGTGCCGCAATCTGGGGCTGCAGGTCTGTGGGGAAACCGGGATAACTCATGGTCTTGACATTTGCGCAGTGCAAAGGTCTGTTTGCTGTAACGCGGATGGAATCGTCATGTTCCTCGATGGTCACGTTCATTTCATCCAGCTTTGCTGTCAGAGAATCCATGTGCTTGGGAATGATGTTCTTCACCAGCACATCGCCGCCGGTAATGGCTGCAGCAATCATGTATGTTCCTGCCTCAATCTGGTCAGGAATGATGGTATACTGTGCGCCATGGAGTTTTTCCACACCTTTGATACGGATCACATCTGTACCAGCGCCTTTGATATTGGCACCCATCATGTTCAAATAGTTTGCAGTATCTACAACATGGGGTTCTTTTGCCGCGTTTTCAATGGTTGTCACGCCTTCTGCCATGGAAGCAGCCAGCATGATATTGATGGTAGCGCCTACACTTACCTGGTCCATATAAATAGATGTGCCCACCAGTCTGTCTGCATAAGCACGAACCATGCCGTTGCCTTCTTCTACCGTTGCACCCAGTGCACGGAAGCCTTTCAGATGCAGGTCAATGGGTCTGACACCAAAGTTGCAGCCGCCGGGCAGCGCAACTTCCGCTTTTTTGTATCTGGCAAGCATGGCTCCCAGGAAATAATAAGAAGCTCTGATCTTCTGTACTTCTTCAAAAGTGGCACAATGGGCTGTTCCCTTATCACAGTCGATTTTCAATGTATGCCCATTATCCAAATAGGTGCATGTGCCACCCAGTTTTTCGATGGTGTGACAGAGATTGTTCACATCCTCAATGCGGGGCAGGTTTTCCAATACACTGACGCCCTCTGCCATGATAGCTGCGGGAATCACTGCAACAGCCGCGTTTTTGGCACCGCTGATGTTGACTTCCCCTACAAGACGTTTACGTCCCTGTACAATCAATTTATCCATAAACAACATTCATCCTTCCAAATCATTCGCCAAAGGACTTTCTAAATTTCGCCTTAACATTCAGATTATATCACGAAACACCCCTACTGCAAAGCTTTTTTTGCTTTGTTTCGGGCTTTTGCGCCTTTAAAATCCTTTGTCCGCCCAAAAAGGACAAATTCATTCCACATAAATCATTCTCTTGGTCATGCCGCCGTCTACCACCAGATTGATGCCGTTGATAAAATCACTTTCTGCTGCCGCCAAAAACAGACATGCCCGCAGAATGTCGGCAGGTTTCCCCACCCGTCCAGAGGGATGCTGTTTATGGTCTGCTTCCGTCAAAGCGTCATAATCTCCCGTTTCAATCCAGCCGGGGCTGATGGCGTTCACTGTCACCGCCGTATCCGACAAAGATACACAGAGGCTGTTGGTAAGAGAAACCACGCCGCCTTTGGATGCGCCGTAAGCCTCCCATCCCGCTTCGTTCTGGTGCCATCTGGTAGATGCGATGTTGATGATTCTGCCGTAATCCGCCCCTTCATTGGCACGAAGGAAATTTTGACAGCACAAAAAAGTCCCCCGCAGGTTCGTATGAATCACGTTGTCGAATTCCGCTGCTGTCAATTCCCATGGGGATTTCTGCAAATGACTGATGGCGCCGCAGTTCACCAGCACATCAATGACGCCGTACTTCTGCCGCGCATGTTCAAAAAACTGTTTTATGTCTGTTTCCTGCCGTAAATCCATGGGCAGGTATACGATGTTTTCTCCTGTAAAATCCGCTGTTTCGGGCAAGTCCGTAGCAATGACAAAATACCCTGCCGCCGCAAAGCCTTCCGCCAGCGCATGTCCGATGCCGCCTGTGGCTCCCGTAATAACTGCCTGCTTCATGGGAACCCCCTCCTCTCTATACAGTTTCATTATACAACAAAAGAAAGGCGGCAAAAAGGCAAAATTCTGCCAAAGTGTCTTGGCAAAAATTGACACGTCTTTACGCAAAGAAATACCCAGCTCTGCCAAGCCGGGTATTTCTGAAGTTTATTTCTGTTTTGGATGCCATACAGCTTTTTCCAGTTCCACCAAAGGCAAAGGTGCCAGCGCAAGAGCCGCTGTCAACAGCCATTGTTCCCCATTCAGGGGCACCACCTGAAAAACACCAGCCAGCGGCGGCATCATAATCACAACGCACTGCAAAGCTACCCCCACCACAAACGCCATAAGAAGCCACTTGTTAGAGCAGAAAGGCAGTTTCCCCAGAGAGCCTTCTCCCCGCATATTGAAAGCATGTACCAACTGAGAAAGAGAAAGTACCGCAAAAGCCATGGTACGCCCTACGGCATAGCCATTCTCCTGATCGAAATACACATGCCCAATGCCGAAAGCCAGCAACGCCAAAACGCCAATCATAACCCCTTCTAGCAGGATTCTGCCGCCAAGTCCATCCCCAAACAAACTGCCCGTATTTTTCCGCGGCGGGCGTTCCATGATGTTTTCCTCTGCTGGCTCCATGCCAAGGGCAATGGCAGGCAGGGAGTCCGTCACCAGATTCACCCACAAAAGCTGGATGGGCAAAAGAGGTGCTGCCCAGCCCAAGAGCATTGCCACAAAGATCGTCAAAATCTCCCCGATATTGCTGGAAAGGAGGAAATGGACAGCTTTGCGGATATTGTCGTAAATGCCACGTCCTTCCCGTACCGCTTCCACAATGGTGGCAAAGTTATCGTCCGTCAAAATCAGGTCTGACGCACCTTTTGCCACTTCTGTACCGCTTTTGCCCATGGCACAGCCGATGTCTGCCGTTTTTAGTGCCGGTGCATCGTTGACGCCGTCCCCTGTCATGGCAACCACATTACCCCGTTTCTGAAATGCTTGCACAATGCGGACTTTATGCTCCGGTGCCACTCTGGCAAAGACCGTGCAGGTTTCCGCCGCCGTTTCCAGTTCCTTGTCGCTCATTTTGTCTAGTTCCGCCCCTGTGACAGCGCAATCCCCTTTCTGGTAGATACCCAATTCCCGACCGATGGCTTCTGCCGTCAGCACATGGTCACCTGTAATCATGACAGGACGGATGCCTGCCTGTCTGCAAAGATGTACCGCCTCTTTCACTTCCGGTCTGGGCGGGTCTACCATGCCTGCCATGCCCGCAAAAACCAGATTCCGCTCCAAAGCTTCTTCTGTCAAAGGGGGTTTTTCCGACCACTGCCGAAACGCCACTGCCACCACACGCAATGCCTGTGCCGCCATTTCCCCATTGACCATCCTTGCCATGCTTTTTCGCCTATCGTCAAAGGGAACCTGTCCACTGCCCTCCATGCAGAAGCCACATTTTTCCAGCAGAATATCCGGCGCGCCTTTTGTGACAGAAATCCAGCCATCCTCTGTCTTATGAAGGGTAGTCATGCGCTTTCTCGCCGAAGAAAAAGGAATTTCTCCCACCCTTGGCATGTCCCGCCGGAGGGCGGCAAAGTCAATGCCCATGCTTTGTGCGTATTCCCCAAGGGCTTTTTCCGTCGGTTCCCCCTGCAAATTCCCATCAGACACATTGCAGTCATTGCAGAGGGCAAAAAGATTTGCCACCGTTTCCCGCAAGTCCTCATTCTTCGGTTCTCTATGGCTGTAATCTGTCCATGTAGTGACCTGCATACGATTTTGGGTCAATGTACCCGTTTTGTCAGAGCAAATGACCTGCGCGCCGCCCAATGTTTCCACTGCCGACAGCCGCCGGACAATGGTATGTTTTTCCGACATACGGGATGTGCCCATAGCCAATACGATGGTCACAATGGCAGGCAGCCCTTCAGGAATGGCTGCCACCGCCAAGCTCACTGCCGTCATAAACATGGAAAAAGGCGGTTTCTCCTGCAAAATCCCCATGCAAAAGATAAGCGCACAGATTGCCAGAGCCCCAATGCCCAGCTGTTTTCCTGTCTGTTCCAGTTTCTTCTGCAAAGGCGTCATACTGTCAGATGTATGGGAAAGCATAGCGGCAATGCGCCCCATTTCCGTATCCATGCCCGTTGCTGTCACCAGCACTTTTCCTTTGCCATAAACCACATAACCTCCAGCGAGCACCATATTTTTCCGGTCACCTGTTGCCGTTTCTTCAGGCAAGCCGCCTACTGATGTTTTTTCTACAGGCAGTGCTTCCCCTGTCAGGGCGCTTTCTTCTGTTTTCAGACTGCGGCTTTCCACCACACGTCCATCAGCACAAACAGCGTCCCCTGTTTCCAGCAGCAGCAAATCCCCCGGCACCACTTCCGCCGCCGAAATTTCCCGCACAATGCCGTCCCGAATGACACGGGCATGGGGTGCTGCCATTTTCTTCAGGGCTTCCAGCGCCTTTTCCGCTTTGCTTTCCTGAAAAAGCCCCAATGCGGCGTTGAGCACCACAATTCCCAGAATCATCACCGCATCCAGCACATCATTTTCTCCGCTCAACCTAGAAATGACCACAGACACCACTGCCGCTCCCAACAGCAGCAATATCATAAAGTCATCAAACTGTGCCAGGAACCGCCAGAACAGACTTTTTTTGCCGTCCGTTTCCGCCAGTTCATTCCTGCCTTTTTGCGCCAGCCGCTCCGCCGCCATTTGGGAAGTCAATCCCTGTTTCTCGTCTGTTTCCAGACGACGTGCCGCTTCTTTCGTTTCCATTTGCCACCAATTCATATCCTCACCCGTTTCTCTCGTTGTCTTTGGTTGTCCTGCTTTTCCATTCTATGCGCCTATGACCAAAAACATGACTGCGGCATATCATAGCCACAGGAGGTGTTTCCCATGATTCTTTCCTTTCTGCTGGCACTTTCTCTCAGTCTGGACGCACTAGGCGCAGGTATGGCATGTGGACTGAGGCGAATTTCCCTGCCTATTTTCTCCCGCATCGTTTTGGGGTTGGAAACGGCTGGGCTGTTATTTCTTTTTCTCAAAGCAGGTACCTTTCTGGCTGCCTGTCTGCCGCCCCACTGGGCAGAACGAGGGGCAGCGTTATTTCTGGTGGGCTTTGGTCTATTTCTCTTGCTTCAAGGCTGCCGCAAACAGACAGACAGCCCCTCTCCCCTGAAATTTCTGCGCAGTCCTTCCCAATGTGACACGGACGGTTCTGCAGTGCTGGAAGCCGGAGAAGCTTTGCTGTTAGGTCTGGTGCTTTCTGCCGATGCCTGCGGCGTTGGGCTTAGTGCTGCTGCGGCAGGTTTTTCCGTATATTGGCTGCCTTTTTTCGCTGCTCTTTTACAGACATTTTTCCTTTCCGTGGGCGCAGGCGCAGGAAAACGGCTTATGGAAGCGGCACCCATGGCGGAAAACCGCTATACCCTTTTGTCCGGCGGCATTTTCCTTGCTATGGGGCTGCTGCGGCTGTACTGGTAGTCAGACATTTATTCTTTTCATTTTGGAAGAAATATGCTATGATGGAAAAAAGCGTAAGGACGGCAAACAGGAGGCGATGACATGTTCACATCTTTCAACAGCGTGGAACTGATCACAGTTTCTTCACTGGAAGAACAGACCAAGCTGCGGAATCTGCTGACCCAAGGGGGCGTGGAACACATGGTGTCAGTGAAAGATCCCCATCAGACCAGCGGTTTTTTTCCTGTGCCTGATCCCGAAACCATGATGACACAGCCCATGGCTTATACTTTTTATGTGCATAAAAAACAATTGCAGCAGGCAATTTCTCTGCTGGAACAGGAGGGGTTTGTATGATTAACGTATTCAACAGAAAAGAAGTCTGTATCACTTACGACATGGCAGAACAGGCACGTGTAAGAGATATTTTGAAACAAAACAACATTGAGTATGATCTGGACACCAAGCGCATTGAATCTCCGTTGGGTGGACAAAGCCTCATCAGCTCATCCACTTCCCCTCTGGGCGCTCAGGTCAGTGTCAACAGCGACATGAGCAATCGCTGTCTGGAACACAAAGTATATGTCAAAAAATCTGACTATGAACTTGCGAAAAAATTGATTGAAAAATAAGCATACAAATGCCGGATGTTCCTTTCGGAATATCCGGCATCTTTTATATAACAGAAAAGCCGAAAATCTCTGCATCAACAGAAATTTTCGGCTCTTTTTTATTTTTTGAAATAGACTGTGACAGATTAACCGTGGAACAGCTTTTTGGTCTGATAAATGGGTTCACAGGTCAGGTTCACACCCAGTTTCTGGAACACATTTTCATCTACCGCGGAAAGGATAACGGAAGAATGGACTTCGCAGCATTTCAGTTTTTCCAGCTGCTGCATCGCCAGTTCCGCTTTTTCATCTGTTGCAGCACAGATGCACAGGGCGATCAGAATTTCGTCTGTGTGCAGTCTGGGGTTATGGTTGCCCAGATGGGACACTTTCAAATGCTGGATGGGTTCGATGATGGTGGGAGAAATCAGCTTCACATCGTGATCCAGATTTGCCAGTTTCTTCAGTGCGTTCAGCAGCATGGCAGAAGACGCGCCCAAGAGAGAGCTTGTCTTGCCGGTAACGATGGTGCCGTCAGGCAGTTCGATGGCTGCCGCAGGTGCGCCGGTTTCTTCGGCTCTTTTCATGGCTGCTGCCGCTACGGGACGGTTGTCCACGCCAGTGCCTGCCTGTTTCATCAGCAGTTCCAGTTTATAGATGGATTCTTCGCCGCCGTTGCCTTTTCTCTGTTCACACAGGGCTTTGTAATATCGGCGGATGATTTCATTTCTGGAGGCTTCTTTGACTGCTTCATCATCGATGATGCAGTTGCCTACCATGTTTACGCCCATGTCTGTGGGGGATTTATAGGGAGATTCCCCGTAAATCTTTTCAAACATAGCGTTCAGTACAGGGAATACCTCTACATCACGGTTATAGTTGACAGTGGTTTCGCCGTAAGCTTCCAGATGGAAGGGGTCGATCATATTCATGTCGTTCAGGTCAACGGTAGCCGCTTCATAAGCCAGGTTGACAGGGTGCTGCAAAGGTACATTCCAGATGGGGAATGTTTCGAATTTCGCATAGCCAGCCTTGATGCCACGTTTATTTTCATGGTACAGCTGGGACAGACAAACTGCCATTTTGCCGCTGCCGGGACCGGGTGCTGTTACAACCACCAGAGAATGTTCTGTTTCGATATATTCGTTTTTGCCGAAGCCGTCTTCACTAACGATGAGGGGCACATTGCTGGGGTAGCCGGGAATGGTGTAATGACGATACACCTTCAGACCCAGATTTTCCAGTTTCCGCTGATAAGCCACTGCGCTTTCCTGACCGTTAAACTGTGTCAGTACCACGCTGCCCACATACAGACCGTAGCCGCGGAAAGCGTCGATGAGGCGCAGTACGTCCATGTCGTAGGTAATGCCCAAGTCGCCGCGGACTTTGTTCTTTTCAATATCACCGGCATTGATGACCAGAACGATTTCTACGTCCTCTTTCACCTGCACCAGCATGTTGATCTTACTATCCGGCTTAAAGCCCGGCAGTACCCGGGAAGCGTGATAGTCGTCGAAAAGCTTGCCGCCGAACTCCAGATAAAGTTTGCCGCCAAACTGTCCGATTCTTTCTTTGATGCGTGTTGACTGCATCTGCAAATATTTGTCGTTATCAAATCCAATCCGTACCATTTTTTAATCTCCCAAATCTATTGTCACATCCGTTAACTGTTTCATTTACGGTACAAAATTATACTATTTTTTTTCACGATTTACAAAGGAAACCTTGATTTTTTTCGAAAATCTCCCACTTGCATGAAAACTTTTGTCATTTCTTAGGTTTTTTCTATGGAATTCTGTTCAAAATCCTCCTCTTTGCAGACTACCGATAAGCAGTATATACGAACCTCCGCCGCTCCTGCCCGCAAAAGGGTACGTGTACACTCCTGTAGTGTGGTGCCTGTGGTGAAGATATCATCCAGCAGCAAAACATGTTTTCCTGCAATGACATCTTTCTTTGCCACGCCAAATACGTTCTTCAGGTTTTCTTTTCGCTGTGCCGCCTTCAGACTGTTTTGGGGCAAAGTATCCACAAGTCTTTCCAATACACCGGGCACATGATGCATTCCCGTTTCTTTCGCCAGTCCTTCGCAAAGAATTTCTGCCTGATTGAATCCGCGAAACCGCAGTTTATTGACATGGAGCGGTACTTCCGTCAGCACATCTGCCCATGTTGCCCAGCCAGGATGCTCCTGCAAAAGATATTCCGCCATCAAATGACTGAGCCGCTCCCCTTCATGGCGATACCCATGAAACTTAAAAGCGGCAATCTCCTCCTGCATGGTTTCATAGGAAAATGCCGCTGTGCCCGCTGTAAAAAGAAAATCCTTATGGCGGCACCGATGGCAAAGAACGTCATTGTCCACAGGTCTGCCGCAGATACGGCATTTTTCTCCTGTGAGAAAAGGCGGGTTCGCCAGACAATCGGGGCACAACAGCCGTTCTTCTTTCTCCAAAGGCAAAAGACTGCCGCATACAGCGCATCTTGGCGGAAAGAGAAATTCCTTCAGGGTTTCTTTCACACTTCTCATTCTCCCGCCTCCGCCATAAAGTCATAAAGATTCCGTATCCGCTGGGCAAGACCTGTATACCGTCCCACTTCTCTGTCGTTGTTTACCATGGCGGAAATGGTTTCCTGTATGCCCACCAGCACCACCAGAGTTTTGGCACGGGTCACCGCTGTATAAAGCAGGTTCCTTGTCATGAGCATAGGCGGACCGCTGTGAACAGGAATGATGACAACAGGATACTCACTGCCCTGAGATTTATGGATGGTGATGGCATAAGCCAGTTCCAGTTCTTCCAGCTGGGAATAATCGTAATCCACCACTTTTCCATCATCGAAAACCACCTGCATGGTTTCGTTTGCATCATCGATCTCTCTTATCATACCCGCATCGCCGTTAAATATGCCTACGCCTTCATCACAGCGTTTTCCCATGGCGTTATACATGCGCCAAGCAATATTATAGTTATTTTTGATCTGCATGACCTTGTCCCCTTCTCGGAAGACAATCTGGCGGAATTCTTTTTCCGCCCGTTCCTTAGAAGGCGGATTCAAAGCCGCCTGCAAAACAGTGTTGAGATTCTGCACACCCAAAACGCCTTTGCGCATGGGCGTCAGCACCTGCATATCTCTAAGACCGTCGCAGCCTGTAAACTTGGGCAAACGAGTCAGTACCAAATCCCGGATGGTACGCACCACATCTTCCCCGAAAGCTCTTTTCACAAAAAAGAAATCTGTGCCATTTTCATTGAGGACAGGGTCGTCCCCTCTGTTGATGCGGTGAGCATTCATAATGATGGCGCTTTCCTGTGCCTGACGGAAAATATGCTCCAGTCTGACTACTTTCAGCCGTTCACTGCGAATCATGTCTTTCAGTACATTGCCGGGGCCAACGGAAGGAAGCTGGTCCACGTCCCCTACGAAAATCAGACGGGTTCCCGGTGCCACCGCCCGCAGCAGGGCATGCATGAGCATAATATCCACCATGGAGGTTTCGTCAATGATGATGACATCCGCTTCAATGGGATTTTCCTCGTTTCGATCAAAGGTCTGTCTGCGGACATCTTCTCCCAAAAAGGTGCTTTCCAGCATACGGTGAATGGTCTGGGCTTCTACACCTGTGGCTTCGCTCATGCGCTTTGCCGCTCGTCCTGTGGGCGCCGCCAGCACTACCTCACAGCCCTCGTCTTTTAACAATCGCAGAATGGTATTGATGGTGGTGGTTTTCCCGGTACCGGGGCCGCCGGTGATAATGAGAACACCGCAGCTCATGGCTTCCAGCACTGCCGCACGCTGTTCTTCCGCCAAAATGACACCTGTTTTCTTTTCCATGCGGGCAATCTCATTGGCAACACCTTCCATATTGGTGCACATATACTCCTGGGAAAGTTCCAGCAGCCGTTTTGCCACTGCCATTTCCGCATAAAAATAAGTATTCAGGTATACGCTGTCCACACCGTTCATGGTTTCCTGCCAAATTTGGCTGTCCACCTGCAATTCCCGGATAGCGTTTTCCACATGGTCGGGATGGAGCTGCAACAATTCTTTTGCCTGCTCCATAAGGCTTTCTTTAGGCAGATAGCAATCCCCGTTGGATGCCGCATTGGTGAGGATATATTTCACTGCCGCCTTCACCCGATTGGGGTCGTCAGGGGAAATGCCTGCCGATGCTGCCATTTTATCCGCCATACGGAAGCCAATGCCCCAGATGTCGTCTGCCAGCCGATAAGGGTTATGCTTCACCACTTCAAAAGTACGGGATTTATATTTCTTATAAATCCGCATGGCATAAGTAGGGGAAACGTCAAATTCCTGCAAAAACAGCATAGCTTTCCGCAGTTCATGCTGTTCCCGGAAAACATCGGAAATCCGCTGGGCTTTTTCATAAGTCAGCCCTTTGATTTCCGCCAGCTGTTCCGGCTTTTCCTCAATGACATAAAAAGAGGCTTCTCCAAAACGGTCTACAATTTTCTTTGCAATCTTCGGACCAATGCCTTTGATGAGTCCAGAAGATAAATATTTTTCAATTCCGGCGCAGGTGGTAGGCATGGATTTTTCATAGCTAGTCACTTGAATCTGTCTGCCATAGAGGGGATGGATGGACCAATGCCCGGTAATCTCCAGACTTTCCCCAGCGTGAATCTGGGGCACAATGCCCACGCAGGTCACCTCGTCATCCTCTGTTTCCAGCGCAAAAACCGTATAGCCGTTGTCGGCATTTTGATAAATGATGCTTTCTACTTCGCCTGTGATACGGATTTCATCCATGTCCTTCCCTCCTTTGCCGCACAATATAAAAAGTATAGCACATTCTCCATAAAAAGAGAACAGCCGTTCCCAAAATTCCCCCGAAGCCTTGACAAAATCCAAAAATCATGTAAAATGAACATTGTTCAACTTGAAAAGAAAAGGAGGGATTTCATGCACCCAAATGTAACTTCCAAAGAAAAACTGCTCCTTGCCGCCAAAGAACTGGCAAAAACAGAGGGGCTTTCCGCTTTGCAGATGCGTTCACTGGCTTCTGCCGCAGGTGTTGCCGTTGGTTCCGTTTATAATTATTTTCCCAACAAAAACGCCCTGCTGACAGCAGTGGTTGCCAGCATCTGGTTTGATATGTTCCATAATGACACCGAAGCAAATACTGGGAATATGGGCTTTTGTGATGCTGTTTCCCATTTGTTTTCTCAGATACAGAAAGGTATTTCCGCGTATTCAGACTTTTTTGCCGCCCATCGGGTGATTTTCGATGAGGGAGAAAAAGAAAACGCCCTGAAGCTGCGGGAAAACACTTTCTCTCATATTGAAAAAAATCTGCTGAACGCGCTGGAAACCGACCCGCGTATTCGCCCCGATGCCTTTGACGGCAGTCTGACACAAAAAGCGCTGGTATCCTTTACATTCACCCACCTGCTGGCACTGTGGAGCAGTGGCGCAAAAGACTGCGATACCCTCATTACCATTCTTTCCAAACTGCTTTATGGAAATCAGAAGGTGCGTCCATGATACCTAAAAAATACTTATTGCTGCTGGCTGGGCTTGTCTGGGGTGCGGCTGGTTTCAACATCCTGCGGCTTGGGCTGCTGGCTTATGTTGGATTGGTGAAACCCTTGTATCTGCTTCTGTCTGCTGCCGTTTTCGTGATTTTTCAGAAAATGGTATTCGGCAAACTGGTACAAAAACACACTGCCCGCATCCTTGCCTATGACGCGCCAAAAGTCTGGTTCTGGCACTTTTTTGACAGGAAATCCTTCCTCATCATGGCGTTTATGATGACCATGGGCATTTCCCTGCGGAAATTTTCACTGGTGCCCATGGACTTCATTGCTTTTTTCTATACTAGTTTGGGGGCATCCCTGCTGCTAGCCGGGATACTGTTCCTGCGGCAATTTTTCCTGACACTGACTGACAACACAAAGGAGGTTTTCCATATGGATTTTCAAAAACTGATTTCTACTTCTTTCCGCTATGCCATTGCTGGGCTGGCATGCGGCGTATTTTACCGTGAATTTACAAAGTTTAACGCTTTTACAGGCAAAACCACACTGGCATTCACCCATCTGCATTTTCTGGTCATGGGTACACTGCTGTTTCTGATTCTGGCAGCCATTGCTCTTCATACAGATTTGGCGGAACAGGCGCGTTTCCAGCAGTTCCGCAAGGTCTATGCCGTTGCCCTGCCTTTTATGGTTGTCATGTTCTTTGTCCGCGGCATCCTGCAGGTATTGCAGACACCCCTTTCCACAGGGGCAAACGCTGCCATTTCCGGCATCGCGGGTATTTCCCATATCCTTATGACAGCCGCGCTGGTGCTGCTGTTCCTGGCTCTGCGCCGCTGCACACCAAAAAAGGCATAAGCATGAAACCCACTTCTTTGAAGTGGGTTCCTTTTGAAAATAACTTGAACAACGTTCATATTCATGAACAGGAGGTTTTTTATGCAGGCAATCATGGAAACTTTATTCGATATATTCTATCTCACCAGCGTCATCACACTAGGTATTCTCATGGCGAGCAGAAAACAGGCTCAAAAGCAATATCGCCTCTTTGGCATCATGGCAATTTTACTGGGCTTTGGTGATGCCTTCCATCTCATTCCCAGAGCCTTTGCCCTTTGGACAACGGGGCTGGAAAACCACGCCTTTTCTCTGGGCATGGGCAAACTGATTACATCCATCACCATGACCATCTTTTATGTGATTCTCTACCATGTCTGGCGGATGCGCTACCACATTACAGAGAAAAAAGGGCTGACTGCCATCATTTATATTTTGGCGTTTCTCCGCATTATCCTCTGTCTTTGCCCTCAGAACGCATGGACAAGCCCTGCCGCGCCTTTATCCTGGGGCATTTACCGAAACATCCCCTTCACCATCATGGGGATTCTCATCATCATCCTGTTTTATCAAAGCACCCGTCAGCATCATGACAATTCCTTCAAAAATATGTGGCTGACCATACTGCTTAGTTTCGGATTTTATATCCCTGTGGTGTTGTTTGCCGATACCATCCCGCTCATGGGTATGCTGATGATTCCCAAAACACTGGCATACCTCTGGACTATCTGGATCGGGTATCAGACCATGAAAAAAAGAGGCTTAATCTCTAACAGACCATATTCTTTGGTCTGTTTTTTTATTCCGATTGTAAACCATTATTATTTAATATTGTTGACAATAAAATTTCCCAGTGCTATATTGAAACACAAAATTTGCAAAGGTGGTGTTTCTTTGACTCTCACAAAAACGAAAACGCAAATCCTCTGCGCCCTTTTTGCGGCGCTCATTGCCATTGGGGCGTTTCTTCGGGTACCGGTGCCGCTGGTGCCTTTCACCCTGCAATTTCTCTTCACCACTCTGGCAGGACTTCTTTTAGGGAAAAAAGCCGGCAGTGCCGCCGTGTGGCTTTATGTACTGCTGGGGCTTGTGGGACTGCCCATATTTGCAGAAGGCGGCGGCATTTCCTACATCTTCAAGCCTACCTTCGGCTATCTCATCGGCTTTGGTCTGGGCGCTTATGTGACAGGCTTTCTCACCGAACAAAATACCTCCTATAAACAGCTCATTCTGGCAAACTTTGCCGGACTGTTGGTGGTATATCTTTGCGGCATGGCTTATTACGCTGCCATCAGCGCTTTTTACCTCCACAACCCCATTGGATTATTCCCCTTGTTCCTCTACTGCTTTTTGCTGGCAGTGCCCGGGGACATTGTCCTTTGCGTTGTTGCGGCAATACTGGCAAAGCGGCTCATTCCCATTTTCAGATACGACAGGAGATGAATTTCATGGATACATTGGAAACATTGACACAACAGGTCATGAGCGGACACAAAGTCACCAAAGAAGAAGCCCTCTGGCTTTCTAAACAACCCTTAGAACCTCTGTGCAGACAGGCAGACAAGATTCGCCGTCATTTCTGCCAAAACACCTTTGACCTGTGCACCATCATCAACGGCAAAAGCGGCAGATGCAGTGAAAACTGCAAGTTCTGCGCCCAATCTGCCCACAACCACACAGACGCAGACACTTACCCCCTGCTTTCCAAAGAAGAAATCCTCGCAGATGCCAAAAAACAGGCGGCGCAAGGGGTTTTGCGGTATTCCATCGTCACTGCTGGAAAAACTCTTTCTGACAAAGAAATCGACAGCATGTGCGACACTATTCGGCAAATCCGGCAAGAAACCACCCTCTCCATCTGTGTTTCCTTCGGTCTTTTGACAGAATCCCAGTTTCGCAGACTGAAAGAGGCAGGTGTAAGCCGTGTCCACAACAATCTGGAAACATCGGAAAAACATTTCCCCAACATCTGCACCACCCATACTTTTGCCGACAAAGTGTCTGCTATTCAAGCGGCACAACGGGCAGGGCTTACCGTATGCAGCGGCGGCATCATGGGCATGGGCGAAACCATGGCAGACCGCATCGACATGGCACTTTCTCTCCGAGATTTGGGTATCACCAGCGTTCCCGTTAACGTGTTGAATCCCATCCCCGGCACGCCTTTTGGGGAATATCCCACTTTGTCAGAAGAAGAAGTCCTGCGGATACTTGCCCTTTACCGCTTCCTTTTGCCTGCCGCTTCCATCCGTATGGCTGGTGGACGAGGACTTTTACCAGATGGGGGAAAAAGCTGTTTCCTCTCCGGCGCCAATGCCGCCATTACCGGGGACATGCTCACCACCGCAGGCATTACGGTACAAACGGATTTACAAATGCTCACAAAACTTGGATACGAGGTGAAACTGGATGAAACAGCTAATGATCATCGGCACAGATACGGACGTAGGCAAAACTTACGTCAGTGGGCTGATATTGAAAAAACTCCATGAAAACGGCAAAAAAGCCGCTTATTTCAAAGCAGCCATGAGTGGCAATATCCGTCTTTCTGATGGTTCCCTTTTACCCGGTGACGCGGACTTTGTGAAAACCACTTCTGGCATTTCCCAGTCCCTTGAGGATATGTGCCCTTATGTATACGAAACTGCCGTTTCTCCTCATCTGGCGGCACAGATAGAAGGAAATCCCATCGAATGGGAAACGATACAAGAAACATACGATACCCTTTGCGGCACATACGACTTCGTCACTGTGGAAGGCTCCGGCGGCATCCTCTGTCCCCTGCGTCATGACGAAACTACTTCTTTTTCTCTGGCGAACTTTGTCCTGTCCCAGCATCTTTCCTGTCTTTTGGTGGCGGATGCAGGACTTGGCACGCTGAACCATGTAGGCTTGACGGCGGCATATTTGAAAAGCCAGAACATCCCCTTGCAGGGCATTATCCTGAACCGCTTCCAGACAGGAAATCTCTTGCATGAGGACAACAAGGGCATGTGCAAAATCATGACAGGCGTTCCCGTCATTGCCTGCATCCCAGAAGGAGCCGCAGACCTGCCCATTTCCATTGAAACCCTAGTATCCCTTTATACAGAAAGGAAGGAAAACCTATGCTCTGGTATCCCTACACACAAATGAAAACCATGGAGCCGCCCATTGAGATTCTGGATGCCAAAGGCGTCTGGCTTTACACAAATGAGGGAAAACTCATTGACTCCATTTCCTCCTGGTGGAGCGTCATCCATGGCTACAGCCATCCGAAGCTAAACGAAGCCATCCTGTCACAGGTACCCCATTTTTCCCATATCATGCTGGGCGGTCTGACCCACAAGCCCGTACAGGAACTTTCAGAAAAACTGGCAAGCTGGCTTCCCGGCAGTCTGAACCACTGCTTTTTCTCCGACTCCGGCAGTGTTGCAGTAGAAGTTGCTCTAAAAATGGCATTGCAGTATTACATCAATCAGGATGACACCCAGCGCACCATGGTCTTGGCACTGGAACACGCCTACCACGGGGACACCTTCAAAACCATGGAGATAGGCGATGACCCGGATTATCACTTTGTGCTGAACGCCTACGGCAAAAGCCCCCATGTGGTACATATCCCAACCACTATAGACGCCCTGGAACAGGCTTTTGCCAAATATCATCAGAAACTGAACTGCATGATCGTGGAACCCCTTTTGCAGGGAGCCGGCGGTATGCGCATGTATGATATTTCCTTTCTGGAACGTGCCAGAGAGCTTTGTGACCAGTATGGTGTGCTTCTCATTTTTGACGAGGTTGCCACAGGTTTTGGCAGAACAGGACACCGCTTTGTTGCTGATGTGGTAGAGCCGGACATTTTGGTGCTGGGAAAAGCATTGACAGGCGGCTATCTGGGACACGCTGTCACCGTTGCCAATGACAAAGTTTTTTCCGCTTTTTATGACGATAATCCTGACCATGCCCTTATGCATGGGCCAACATTTATGGGAAACGCCTTGGCTTGTCGGGTAGCATTGGCTTCTATTTCCTTATTTGAGGAAGAACATACCATGGAGAAAATCCATCGCATTGAGGAAATCACCCGCCTTGAAATGGCAGGCTTCACAGACCCACGCATCTGGGAAATCCGCATCATGGGAGCCTGTGTTTGTATCGAAGTATCTGACTCTGCTGTTTTGGAAGGCTATACCGCCTTTGCCCGTGAGCGAGGGGTTTTCAGCAGACCTTTTCTTTCTTATCTCTATGCCATGGTGCCCTACGTCATTTCTGAAGCAGAACTGGTGCAGGTGTTAGACACCATGAAAGCATGGTTCCGTCAAAACTGACTCTACGCTGCGGCGGTTGACCTCTCCTGCCTTTCTGGTATCATATAGGACAGGAGGTGCATCCAATATGGATACGGAAAAAATCGGCGCACTGCTGCGGCAGCTGCGTCTGGAGAGAGGCATGACACAAAAAGAAGCAGCCCTTGCGCTGCAAATCAGCGACAAGACCATTTCCAAGTGGGAACGCGGGCTGGGATGTCCGGACATTTCCATGCTGCCGTCCCTTTCCGCACTGTTTGGGGTACCCATCGAAAAACTGCTGGCAGGCAATCTGCCAACATCATTTCTGGAGGGAAACATGAAAAAATCGAAATATTTTGTCTGTCCTCACTGCGGCAATCTGACTTTAACCACAGGGGACGCTTCCATTACCTGCTGCGGACGCAGTCTGGAACCCATGACAGCCAAAAAGGCTGAGGAAAGTGAAAAATTCCATGTAGAAGTCATTGAAAACGACTGGTTCCTCACCACAGACCACCCCATGGAAAAAGAAAACTACATCTCTTTTGTGGCATTTGCAACGGGAGATAAAGTGCAGCTCTACAAGCAATATCCCGAATGGGACTTGCAGCTACGGATTCCCAAACGTGGGCATGGCACCTTATTCTGGTACAGCACCACAAAGGGATTTTTCTATCAATATCTTTAAAAGAAAAACAGCTGGAATCTATACAAAGGATATGGATTCCAGCTGTTTTCATTTCATCAGAATGACCACAGTATTCCGTTTTTATGACATTATGCATCCAATATACAGTCTTTTTTCTGTACATATCTCTCTCACCTTGTAAAATCAAAGATTTTTCCCTTTCTTTTTGTCCCTTCGCACTTCAAAATATACACCTTTAAAGAATCTTAAACAAAAATTACGACTTCATAAATAGGAAAAATAGAAAAACTATATTATATTAGTGTCCAGTTAATATTTGCCATTACGGAAACAAGAAAATAAAAAAGGCGGGAATCTCATGGAATATATTTTACAAACGAACAATCTGTCGAAAGTATATGGAACAAAAACAGTCTTAAATGATGTCAGCATTCACGTACCAAAGGGCTCTATTTACGGTCTGGTGAGAAAAAACGGCGCAGGAAAAACGACGCTGATGCGTATCATCTGCGGTCTGACACAGCAAAGCGCAGGCAATTACACATTATTGGGAAAATCAAATGATGATTCTGCACGCAACCGCATGGGGATACTCATTGAAAAACCTGGTATTTACGAACACATGACAGCAACAGAAAACCTTCGTTACTTCTCTCTGCTCTTTGGCATTCCTTCTCCTGATTATGACAAAATTTTGAAAATGGTGGGCTTGCAAAACGCAGGCAAAAAGAAAGCCCGTACATTTTCTCTTGGTATGAAGCAGCGTCTGGGCATTGCCATTGCGCTGTTAGGCAATCCTGACTTCCTGATTTTGGACGAGCCTATTAACGGTCTGGATCCGGAAGGCGTATACGAAATGCGTAAAATGCTGGAGGAATTAAATCAGAAGCACGGGATCACCATTCTCATTGCCAGCCACATTTTAAGCGAACTGTATAAGCTGGCAACAAACTACGCCATCATTGACGGCGGACGTCTGATCGATGAATTCAGTAAAGAAACATTGGAAGACGCATGCAGCAGCAGTGTCCAGATTTCCGTGGAACCTGCTAGTATGCAGGACGCAAAGACATTGATCGCGTCCCGTTATCCTGATGTGCGCTGTGAAGTCCTTTCCAATCACAGCCTGCGTCTGCATGAAAAAATGAATCTGGCTGATCTGAACCAGTACCTGGTGGAAAATAAAGTGCGTGTATGCGGTTTGGGCGCAAACGATGAAGATATGGAAAAATTCTTTGTAGAAAAACTTTCAAGGGGAAAGCTGTATGACAAATTTAATTCGTGGACATATTTATCAATTAAAAAAGGATCGCTTCTTTTACGGATGTCTTGGGATCGGGCTGATTTTCCTGGCTGTCTCCATCCGGATTTTCCTGTTGGGCTTTACGTCTGACACGGGAATGACCAGTATGATGCAGACATTCCTTGGCGGCGATATGGTTCTTTATGCATTTATGGTACTGGCAGCCAATATCATTGCAGAGGTTTATCGTTCCGGCGCCATGAAGAACATCGTCGGACGAGGCATTTCAAAGAAGAACTACTATTTATCTATGGTCTTTACCATTTCCGGCACATACGTACTGGTGATGCTGGTGCTGTCCATTTTTATGGGCATATTCGCCATGAGCAAATACGGTATGGGGACCCTTGAATACCCTGCATATTTTGCTCTTTCTATCGTAGCAAAAATTCTTTTTGTCATGGCACATATCAGTTTTGCCGTTACCATGGCTGTTCTGACACAGAATGTTATCACAGGCGCTATTTTCGGTTTCCTTGTGCCCTATATCCCGCAGGCTGTGGAAATGGTCCTTGGCATCTTTAAGATTCATATCAGCCTGGACTTTATCAAGCTTTCTGCACACATGCCTTCTGTTTATGAAGCATCCAATCAGTTATCCACATTTCTGCCCTGCTTCCTTGTAGCAGGCGGTTATCTGGTTTTATCTTTCCTCATTGGTTTCCAGCGTTTGAAAGGTCAGGATATCAAATAATCAAATCATACAGAAAGCCAAAAAGACTTGTTGACTGCACATACAGTCAACAAGCCTTTTTTATGTATCATGCCAAATCCTGCACCAATTTTGTCAATGCCGTTAAATCATCCTCATTGGGGTGAGCCAATGCTTTCTGGAAATTTTCCAGCATCATATCCCGTTTAGGAGATGGCTCCATGGCCGCGTAGCGTTCCCGTACCACATCAGGCATTTTCCCCTGCCACATGAATGTACCAATGATTTCACAAGAAGCAGGCACATTTGTCCGTACCCGTTCCAAAATCTGTGTAAAGTACGCCGCACTGCCGCCAAAACCAGCGGTGCCGAAAAGGAATACCTTTTTGTTTTCCAGTGTCTGCAAAAATTCACCCATCTGGCTGTCACAGGTACCTTTATCTGTCCAGAATCCCGCAAAAATCACATCTGCGGAATTTGCTGCAACATGAGGCGCGCCGCAGTAGACACAATCCAATGTGGGCAGTGTCTGACGAATGGCTTCTGCCAGTTTTCCTGTATTTCCTGTTCTGCTGCTGTAACAAATGGCATATTTCATATCATTTTCCGCCTTTCTCATAAATACAATGGGTACCTTCATGGCGCATCATGCCGCCCAGACAATCTTTATTGCAGCGGACACACCGTCTGATTTCTTTTTCTCGTCCTGATAAAACTTTTTCCGGCCACTGAGGGTCTGCCAGAAGCTGACGGCTCATGGCAGCACAGTCGATTCTGCCTGTTTTCAGCTGTTCTTCCACAAAAGCCGGACTGGTCAATCCGCCTACGCCGCAGACCGGCAGGTTTGTATACTGTTTCACGGTATCGCAGAACCCCAGAAAACAGCCTTCTTCATGAAAATATGGGTGGTTTGCAGGAGGAATGGTATCAGACAAAGAAGCGTGGTTTGCCAGTGATACATGGAAACTGTCTGCCCCTGCCTTCTCCAGCATGGGAACCACTGTTTTCAATTCATCCTCTGTAAATCCTGCTTTGCCGTATCTGGGCTGTTCCATACGGACTGCCAGTTTCACATCAATGGGCATATCCGGCAAGGCTTTCCGCACGGCTTCCACAGCTTCCACCAGGAATCTTGCCCTGTTTTCCAGAGAACCGCCATAGCTGTCTGTCCGCTGGTTGAACAGGGGAGAAGCAAAACTGCCGCACATTCTGTCTCCATGGACCTGCATCACATCAAAGCCAGCTTTCTTTGCCAGCACTGCCGCATCCCCAAACGCATTGATGATGCCGCGTACCTTTTCCACAGGCATATTGGTAATATATGGTCCCACAAGGTCGTTAATCATCTGCCGCAAATCATCCTGAGAAAGTTTCCCTGCCTTCACCTGAGGCGCATACTGCCGCAGTGCCCCGAAATCTGTATCATCCTGATGGAGCTGGGCACAGATTTTACAGCCATACTTATGGGCTGTTTCCGCCAGTTTCTCATAAAAAGCAAAGCCGCTTTCTGTATAAAGGTTGTTTCCAAAGGGCATGGACAGCACCGGCACATCACCGATGATAATCATGCCGCAACCGCCGGCAGCAATCTTTTCGATTCGCTCCAAATAAGCATCATTAGGCACTCCCAATGTGGTAGGCGCAAAAACAATGCGGTTTTTCAAAGTCACATTTCCCAATTTCACAGGGCTCCCAATGGTTTCATACATGACGCATCTGCCTCCTTTCGGCAGCGATTTTTTTCATGGTTCCCATGAGCTCCGCTTTCTGGGACGGTGTCAAATCTTTCAGAACTTCTTTGTCCCACTTGGCAAAAAGGTCATAGCTGGTACGGAATACCTTTTCCCCTTCTTCTGTGAGCGTCACCATTCTGGCTCTGCGGTCAGCAGGATTTCTTTCCTGCACCAGAAAACCTTTTTCCTCCAGCTTTGCCAACGTTCTGGCGCAATAGCCCGCATCCATATGAAGGGCTTCCGTCAGCTCTTTGGGAGAACACTGGGGATGTTTTCCCGCATACAAAATAAAAAACAGCAATCCCTGTGTCAGACCCATTTCCTGCAATTTTTCGTTGCAGAATTCCGTGAAGTCTTTCCGCAGAGAAGTGATGAGATATGCAAATGTATCAAACATACAAACACTCCTTTCATTTACTTGACTTTGTCAAGTATATGTTATTTATCTGACTTTGTCAAGTATTTTGCCATAAAAAACGGAAACTTCCTTTTTCGGAAAGTTTCCGTCTGTTTTTTATCCAAAATAATATCCAATGGCAAGAAGGTCTGCATCATCAGCTTCCACTTTCTGAATGGCTTCCACATAGGAGCCATTTCCAGCGTCCCCGCTGCCAGTTTTGCAGTAAACATCTCCGGTGCTTTTTTCCACCAGAATATAGGGCAGATTTTCCATGCCTTCGAACAGGTAATATCCCGCAATAACATCTTCCGACACATGCAGCGCGTCAATTTCTGCCGCCAGCTTCTTGGTGATTTTCGGGTCAATGGGTATATCCTCATGGACATAACCCTGTTCCTGCTGGGCTTCCAGACAGGATGTGAGGACTTCTTTCGCCTTTTCCAATCCTTCTTCCTCTGTCAATTCTGTTTCCCGGAAATCTACACTGATGAGGGGATTCTCCAAAGGCATAACACCTTTTCGCATATATGTCACTTCTGCCCCCAACGCCTCGGAAACATCCCGGAGGGGCAGCATTTTGCTGGTATCCAATGTGCTTTCCTTACTGCTGACAGTCAGCTTCTGATTGCCTCTAACCAGCAAAAGACCGTTACCTTCTTCCCGCAGTTCAAATCCCATATCGTTGATGAGCACCCACAAGGGCACATAAGCCGTATCCTTTGCAATGAGTACAGGCGCATCCACATATTTTCCATCACACAGAAGGAAAACATGCTTCTCCCCTTCTTTCAAATAAAAGAGAGGTTCCTCCTCCACGGTAAAGCCATACTTCCAATCACCGGATGCATAGTCCTCGTCCGTATTGTCTATGGTGCATCTATATTCCGGCGGAGAAAGTTCTTCCTGCTCCGCCCCAAAAACAGGAGTCTGCCAAAGCATGATACAGGACAATAAAGCCGCAAAGCATCTTTTCTTTTTCATGGGGCATCCTCCTTTCCTTGTATTTTCGCACAATATCCTAGTATCATTTTCTCTTTTTCAGGCGAAAAAAACAAGGCGAATCCCATGAAATATATTGACATTTCTTTTAACTTTTTATTACAAAAGTTCATAAATAGAAAAAACCTGCGCAAAAAAGCAAATTTCCCTTAAGAAAACATTGGGTTTCCTTTTTCTTGATTTCTTAAGGGGAATTGCGACGGCTATCTTCAGAAGAAAACATATCAAATAAAAGCTTATAAAAATAAGCAAGCTGGAATCCTCTATATCATAAGGATTTCAGCTTGCTTTGTTTTCTTATGAAGATGCCTCTAACGCAGGTTCTTTACATATTTTTCAAAATCAGATCTGGAATACGTCTGTTTTGTCTGTCTTTTCCCAAGGCAGATCCAGGTCTGTTCTGCCGAAATGACCATAAGCTGCAACCTGTTTGTAGATAGGTCTCAGCAGATCGAAGTTCTTGATGATCGCAGCGGGACGCAGGTCGAAGTTGCGCTGTACCAGTTCTGTGATCTTATCATCGGAGATTTTGCCTGTACCGAATGTATTTACCAGAATGGAAACAGGTTTTGCAACGCCGATAGCGTAAGCCAGCTGTACTTCACATTTGCTTGCAATGCCGCTTGCAACGATGTTTTTCGCAACGTATCTTGCTGCGTAGCATGCGGAACGGTCTACCTTTGTGGGGTCTTTGCCGCTGAATGCACCGCCGCCGTGAGCAGCGTAACCGCCGTAGGTATCAACAATGATCTTTCTGCCTGTCAGACCGCTGTCACCCTGAGGACCGCCAATAACGAATCTGCCTGTGGGGTTGATGTAGTATTTTGTGTTTTCATCCAGCAGGTTTGCATCGATAACTTTCTTTACAACGTGTTCGATGATGTCTGCACGAATCTGTTCCTGTGTTGCTTCGGGGTCATGCTGTGTGGAAACAACAACTGTATCAACACGAACGGGTTTGTCGTCTACATATTCTACTGTTACCTGTGCTTTACCATCGGGACGCAGATAAGACAGTGTGCCGTTTTTACGTACTTCTGCCAGTCTTTTTGTCAGTCTGTGGCTCAGAGAGATGGGCAGGGGCATCAGTTCTTCTGTTTCGTCACAAGCAAAACCGAACATCATACCCTGGTCGCCAGCGCCTGTATCAAATTCGCTGTCGTCTTCGCCTGTTTTGTTTTCCAGGGCTTTGTCTACACCCAGAGCGATGTCAGGAGACTGACCGTGGATGGATGTGATCACGGAGCACGTGTCGCAGTCAAAACCATATTTTGCACGGTCATAACCAATCTGACGCAAGGTATCGCGAACGATGCCTTCTACATCAACATAAGCGCTTGTGGTGATTTCACCCATTACGAAAATGATACCTGTTGTGGTGCATGTTTCGCAGGCAACTCTTGCTTTCGGGTCTTTTGCCAGGATTGTGTCCAGAATGGCGTCGGAGATCTGGTCACAGATCTTGTCGGGATGTCCTTCTGTTACGGACTCAGATGTGAATAATCTTCTGCTCATAATTTCCTCCAGTTTGTTTTTTGTATTATCAAGTTTCAGTCGTTCTTTGGGACGCTGTAAAAGGCATAAAAAAAAAGCCGCAGGGCTTTCTCATTCTTACTCATCTTCCGCAAAACTGCGGGGGAATTGGCACCGATGCGTTTCCGCCGGTTGCCGGGTGTCACAGGGCCCTGTCCCTCAACCACTCTTGATAAGTTTCCTTATTGACTTCTGTGGTATTGTAGCAGGTTCTGCCCTGTCTGTCAATGTTTTTGGCGCAAAAATCCCAGTAAAATCGTACACTTTTCCGATATTGTATAATTTTTCCCGAAATTCCGCGCCCTTTCCATGCAAAACGCCCATAGGATTATCCCAGATATGGCTCCATAGCTTCCCGCCATGCTTCTTCCAAACGGCTCAAAGACCATGCCGCATTGGCTGGGCTGGTGGAAGGCAGTTTCACGGCAGAGATACCTGTCTTTGGAAAAAGGTATTTCCGATATAATTTTTCCGCTGTTGCGCCATTTGCAAAAATGGGGATATTCCCTGTTTGCTCCAGAATGGGTGTCAAATCCACAGGCACTACATCTTTGATGGAGCTGTCACTGCTGCCAACGATGGTGCATCTCTCCACCACATCATAAAGGGCAATGCCGTGGCGCAGGAGCATTTCTGTTTTTTCTTCCTTTGTCACAGGGGTTTCCTCGCCGCAAAGGATGGCAATGAGTTTCCAGAAACGATTCTGAGGATGTCCATAATAAAAGTCGTTTTCTCTGGATTTTACAGAAGGTACTGTGCCCAGAATGAGCAAACGGCTGTTTTTGTCGAAAATAGGCGGAAAGGTATGCTGTACGGTGATGGGTTCCATGGATGATTCTCCTTTGCTTACTTTTGCTTTATGATACGGCTTTTCCTATGAAAAGGCAAGCAAAAGCACATCTATCCTTATAAAAACAGGGCAGTCAGAACCCTTTGATTCCAACTACCCTTCTTTTCTATAAGATAGGTTCATTATTTTCCTTTCACAGGAAGTTCATTGAACCACAGACCGCCTTCTACCACGGTAGTATCGGTATAGCCGAAATATTTCAATCTCTGCTGGAGCATATAAGCACGTTTGCTCTTTGTGCAGATGATCATCAGTTTTTCGTCTTTGTCTACATCTTCCAAAGGTCCATGTACCTGTGCCACATCCACAAATTTTGCATTGGGGATGGATGGTGCCTGTGCCGCATCCAGCACGCGGTATCCTTCGCCTCTGTTTTCCATATATTCCGCAGGAGTCATGGATTCCAGATCCCCATTCATTTTGTTCAGCAGGATATTCACTGCCGCTACAAAAGGATGGATGGCTGTGGAGAAAGGAGGCGCATAAGCCAAATCCAGATTTTCCAGCTGTTCCAGTGTCGCACCCAAGGAAATGGCTGTCACACCGATATCTACCATTTTATCTACAGCGCCGGGACCCATAACCTGAATGCCCAGCAGTTTCTTTGTATTCTTGTCCACAATGAGTTTTGTGATGAAGTTATCCGCACCGGGGTAGTAGTGAGCTTTATCGTCATTGACTGCCACAACGGTTTCCACATCATAACCTGCCGCTCTGGCTGCCGCCTCATTGAGCCCTGTTCTGGCTGCATTGAGTCCGGGCAGTTTCACAACAGCTGTCCCCAGCACGCCAGCAAATTCTTTTTCTCTGCCAGCCAGCACTTCTGCCAGCACACGTCCTTCCATATTTGCCGCGGAGCCCATGGGCGCCCACGCGCTGTTACCTGTCAAACGGTTGGATACCACCGCACAGTCCCCAGCGGCGTAAACATCCGGCAGATTTGTCCGCAGAGATTTATCTACCAGAATGGCGCCGTTTTTGGCAAATTCCAGACCGGTTTCTTTCAAAAATGCAGTGTTGGGACGGATGCCCAGAGAAAGCACTACCACATCCGCAGGGATCAGCCCCTTGTCTGTCTGTACGCCTTCTGCTTTTTCACTGCCTGTGATACCTTCCATTTTTGTGGAAGTGGAAACATGGATACCGACCTTTTCCAGATGTCTTGTGCCATAAGCGGCAAATTCCGGGTCAAAACCGGGCATCACCTGAGGTGCCATATCCATAACAGTTACATCTAAGCCCTGTTCCAGCAGGTTTTCCGCTACTTCCAGACCGATGAAGCCGCCGCCGGCAACAACAGCTGTTTTTGCGCCGCTGGCTTTCACATAATTTTTCAGACCTTCCGCATCATCAGGAGTGCGCATGGTAAATACGCCTTTCAGATTGACCCCCTGCAAAGGTGGAACGATGGAGGAAGCCCCTGTGGAGATGACACATGCGTCATAAGGATAAACTTCTTCTTCGCCTGTTGCCAGATTTTTCGCTGTTACAGTCTTTCCCGCCGCATCCAGTTTCACCGCTTCTCTGCCTGTCAAAACCTTTGCCCCTGTGAGGGCCGCGAATTTTTCCGGTGTATTGACAATAATCTTTTCCCGATCTGTGATGACATCCCCTACATAATAAGGAAGACCACAGCCAGCGTAAGAAATATCTGCATCTTTGGTGAGGATCAGCACTTCCGTATCAAAGCGCAGACGTTTCAGTTTCGCCGCTACCTTTGTACCTGCTGCCACACCGCCTAAAATCAAAACACGCATCATAATCCATTCCTCCAATCCCATTGATCTGTCGTTTTCTTGGATTCAGTATAGTCCTTTTCCCACCATTCCTTCCGTAACTAAGTCACAGGAAATAACCGCAAATTTTCGCCCATATGGCACGAAATATGCATAAAATGATTTTTTCAGTGCTGAAAATCATATTTTTTCTTTGGCAAAAACCCTGGATTTACGGGCTTTTTTCCCATTGTTCACGTTATTTTTTCGATTTTTCAAAAATTTTTTCAAAAACTTTGGAACTTTTCAAAAAAAGCTCCCGTCTGAATAAGCGTAACAAACAATCAACAAAAAAAACAACGCAAAAAACGAAACATACATTTTTTTGATTAACAGGAGGAATTCACTATGAAAAAGAATCTGAACAAAGTATTGGCACTGACACTGGCATTCACTGTTGTAGGCAGCACAGCTGCATACGCAGAAGTGATGAAAGGCGAAGCAACAGCAACACCCGTTCCCATCAGCGCAGAAGCTGACGATCAGGCAGAAGTATCCGCTTATATCAGCAACACAGGCAAAATCACAGAAGTAGCTGACACAGAAGACGGCAACAAAGTATTCACCATGTACAACGAAAACGGCGGTCTGCGTTTTGTAGTAGCACCCACAACAACCATCGTTGACAGAGAAACAGGCAGCGTGATCACAGCTGACAAACTGACAGAAGGTATGGAAGTTGCAGTCATCTACAGCGCAATGGCACCCATGGGCATGAGCATGCCTCCTTACATGGGTCAGGTAACAGCAGTGGTTGCAAACGCTGACAAAGGCTCCATCTCCGTTGGTCACTTCAACGATGACCTGCTCAACGAAAAAGACCTGCTGCAGCTGAACATTTCCGAAGATACTACCATCCTGACAACTCTGGGTACAAAAAGCATCCTGAGCGCTGACGATGTAAAAGGCAAAGATGCTGTTGTATTCTACGACATTACAACAAGAAGCATCCCCGCACAGACAAATCCTTCTCTGGTACTGCTGCTGGAAGAAAGAGAAGCTGCAACAGAAGATACTGAAGAAGCTGCTGTTGATACAAGATCCGTAGAAGCACCTGAAATGGTAGCACTGCGTGACGCTGCAGAAGCAAAAGGCTACAGCGTAAAATGGCAGGGCAAAACAGCTCCCGTTGTACTGGAAAAAGACGGTATGACCGCACAGATCACACTGGGCAGCACAACATATGTTGTAGAAGGCGACATGGCAATGACATCTTCCGCTGCTGCTGAACTGACAGACGGCGTACTGTACGTATCCGCTGACGTTGTGGAAAACCTGAAATAATGACCCCTCCTCCCATTGGGAGATGTAAAGAAGCCATACTTCCTTTAGGGAGGTATGGCTTCTTTTTGCGTCATGGAAATTTGTTTCGAAAAATAATGAAAAACTTTAATAAATTCGCAAAACTATCCACACAAAAATATGATATGATAATACTATCTTAAAAAAACATCAATACCGATCGGGGAGGTTATTTATATGGTTTTTTATTTTTCCGGCACCGGAAATTCCTATCATGTAGCGAAAAAACTGGCTGAAGGTCTTGGCGAGAAAATGATCGACATGGCAAGAGCCACAAGAGAAGATGCTTACGAATATACCCTGAAAAAAGGGGAAAAACTGGGCTTTGTGTTCCCTGTTCACGCTTGGGCGCCACCCCAGATGGTAGAGCAGTTCGTTCAGCGTCTGGAACTGTATTATGAAGAAGATGTTTACACCTATGCTGTCTGCACCTGCGGGCAGTCTGCCGGGGAAACCATGTCCATTCTGGAGGCTTCTCTGGAGGCAAACGATCTTTCTCTGGACAGCGGCTATTCCGTGATCATGCCCGATAACTATGCCGTATTGTTCAAAGCGCCTTCACCGGAAACCCAAAGACATCTGCTCCGTCAGGCAGACGAAATCGTACAGCTTATCCTGCGGGCAGTAAAACTGGAACGGAAAGACTTCTTCCGTGTGAAAAAAGGCAAAGGCGGCACATTCCTCAGCAATGTGGTGAACCCTCTGTTCCGCCGTTTTGCCACCAAAACAAAACCCTTCTATCCCACTGTGGACTGCATCGGCTGCGGCATCTGCGCCTATGTCTGTCCTTCCGGCTGCATCAAAATGACAGCAGGGGTTCCCGTTTGGGAAGAAGACCATTGCTACATGTGCATGTCCTGTTTGCAGCACTGTCCCAGACAGGCCATCCAGTATGGCAGACGCACCGCAAACAAAGGACGTTATCTGCACCCCGATTACCGCAAAAAGGAGTGATCCCATGAAAAAACATAGATTTCTGGCAGCTTTCACCGCCTGCACCCTGCTGGTGCTGACCGCTTTTGGCTCCTTTACGGAAGCCGCCGCTGCGGACAGCCGCACAGCAGCCCTGACCACCCAGGCAGAAAGCTACTTCAATTTCCATAAGGATACCCAGCACTGGGGCGAAACAAAGACATACGTCAGCGCAAAAGAACCTTTCTCCTATGCTGTGCAGTATCCTGTGACAAATCAGGCAGCTTTGGATGAGCAAATCATCAAAACCCTGAAAACAAAGGCCGATGCTTTTGAAACCGCCTATACCAAAGCGGCAGAAGAAAAAGCTGAGGAAAAAACACCCAGCAAATACACAGGCACCCTCATCATTGGCTATGATTCCTACATCACCAAAGACAACATTGCCAGTGTATCGTTTCTGGAAACACGGAAAATCGACGGTGCCTATACAGAACCGGCATCCTGGAGCACATATCTGTTTGATGCCACAACAGGCAAAGCACTGACAGCCGCGGACATTTTCCGAGATTCCTACCGTGAGAAAGCATCCGCTTATACACTGGATTACTTTCAGAAACACGAAACCTACGGCAAGCAGCTTTTCGGCAATTACAAAGCCCTTCTGGCGCCGGAAAGCGATGTGTTCAGCACATTTGCTCTGACTGACGACAGCGTGATTTTCTACATTGATAAATATGAGATTCTTCCCGGCAAGTGTGGTGCCATCCGACTGGAAATCCCCAGAGAGGTGTTCAAAGGTTCCTTCCTGACAGACCCTGAGGAAGTTCCACCCGTTGTGGAAGAACCTGCCCAGCCTGAGGGAACCACAGAAGAAACCGGACGGGTCATTGACCCCAACAAGCCCATGGTGGCATTGACTTATGACGACGGTCCTTCTCCTACAGCCACCAACGCCATTCTGGATGTGCTGGAAAAATACAACGCAGTGGCTACCTTCTATGATGTGGGCTATCGTGTGGCACAGTATCCCGATGTGGTGAAACGGGAAGCAGCCCTGGGCTGTGAAGTAGGTAGTCATTCCTATGACCACAAGGATTTCAAAAAACTTTCTGCATCCCAGATTCAGGCAGACGTGAAACAGGTCAATGCAGCCTTCGCCAAAGCAGGCGTGAAACCTACCTCTTTCCGTCCTCCTTACGGCAACACAAACGCCACCGTACAGGCAAATGTTCCCCTGCCCATCGTCACATGGTCTGTGGATACACTGGACTGGAAGACACGGAATGTGGACAGCATCCTGAAAGAAGTGAAAGCAGCAGGCAATCTGGACGGCAAAGTCATCCTGATGCACGGCATCTATGACACCACCGCACAGGCAACGGCAAAACTGGTGCCTATGTTGCAGGAACAGGGCTACCAGCTGGTGACCGTTTCCGAGCTGATTCAATACAAACACAACGAAACACCAAAAGCTGGAAAACTTTACGGCTATTCTTATTTCCAGTAAATCTACATAAAAAGGCGTTCTGCGGAAATTCTCCGCGGAACGCTTTTTCTGCTTTAAGATTCTTTTTGTTTGATTTCGTCCAGACTTTCCTGATGATGGCGCTTCATGCAGGCGAAGGTTTCCTCGCTGATGATATGCTCCATCCGGCAAGCATCTTCCAGGGCTGTTTTTTCCGAAACGCCGATGCGCATGAGGGACGCAGCAATGACACAGTGCCGTTCATAGGTGGCTTCTGCCACTTTTCTGCCTGCTTCTGTCAAGGCGATTTTGCTGCGGTCTGTGACGGTGATATAACCTTCTGCCCGCAGTTTCTTCATGGCATTGCTGACACTGGGCTTGCTGAATCCCAATTCTGTGGCAATGTCGATGGCGCGGACGTAGCCTGTTTTCTGCTGCAAAATATATATGGTTTCCAGGTAATTTTCCATGGATTCTCTTGTTTTAATCATTTTCTCACCCCAAAGTTAAACTTGTTTCTATGGTAACAGAGTTTTCCCAAAGATACAACTGCAAATACAAAACTTTCGGTTTTCACAAAAAATTTTACACTTTCCATTGACAATTTACGGAAAATATTGCATCATAAAGATACGTATACAGGCATCATACACCTGTATATCAAAAATGCTTGTTTCTGCGCAATATCGTCCTCTCCTGACGGTTTTGCGTATTGAATCAAACTTTTCATCTCTTCATGTCATTGTCCCTCCGTACATGGAAAACTCCCCCCAATTCCGTTTTTCATGTATTGACAATGACAGCCCTTTCAAAGGAGACGGCAGTTTCCCCCCAAAACAAACTGCCGTCTTTTTTGTTGTCTGAAAATGCATTTTTGAACCAAATTTTTACATATTTATAGAAACAGGAAGTGATTTTATGCATGCGATGCCGGAGCGCTGGACACCGGAAACCTACAACGATTTTCTTGCGGAATTGAAACAGGAGGCAGACGAAGCCTACCGCCTGTTTAACGAAAAACTGCTGGCTTCTGAACTGCCCACTCTGGGACTGCGACTGCCTTTTCTGCGCAAAACGGCAAAAGCCATTGCCAAAGGCGACCCCAGAGGATTTTTGGCTGTCTGCGGCAAAACATACCACGAAGAACGGCTTCTTTACGGGCTGGTGGCTGCGGAACTGCCTTACGCGGACTTTCTGCCCCACAGCGATAAAATGGCAAAATATCTTGTGGAAAACTGGGCAATCTGCGATACCTTCTGTTCTTCTCTGAAAAAGGTACTGTCCTACAAAGCCGACAAAGCCCATTATTTCCGCTACATCTCCGTGTATCTGTCCTCCCTGAATCCATGGACCGTACGGGTGTGGCTCATCGTCATGCTCCACCATTATCTGACTCCCACCACCATCAATACGGTTCTGACACGTACGCTGGCAGTGGACTCAGACTTCTATTATGTCCGCATGGCACAGGCATGGCTTCTGGCAGAAGCATGGGTGAAATTCCCCGAAGAAACAAAGAAAGCTGTCCTTGCCGCCAATTTAGACCCTTGGGTATTCCGTAAATTCGTACAAAAAGCACGGGAATCCAGACGGGTTTCTGATGAGGACAAGGAGTATCTGAAAAGCCTGCTTCCATAAAAACAAAAAGCTTGTATTTTCAGCTTGTTGCTGAAAATACAGGCTTTTTTTGATGCACTTTCCCCATTGACATTTTTCTTTTTTGTTTCGTACACTGACCTTATCTATGAGATATTGATTTCGGAAAGGAGGCTGGGAATATGAACGGACTTCGCAATCAGCCTTGGTATCCCCTTTTGCCATTGGTTCCCATCCATATTCTGGCTTACCTCTGCAATTTCACAAACTGCTTCTTCAACGCCACGCCTACATTCTTTGGCGTTGGCTTCAGCCTTCTTTATGTGGGACTGTGCTTTTATCTGCTGTTCCGTTTTCGGCAAAACACTTTCTGGCTGAAATTCTATGCCATTTTTTCATTGATGTTTTTTGCCAGTCTTTGCGTTTCTTATCTGGAGATTTCCTTTGGAAATGTGGACAGCATCGCCTTTGTCCTTTCCCTGCTGTTTGTGCCTGCCTATTACGGACTGACAGGGATTCTTTATCTGGAAATCATGGTTCCCTGCCTGCTTCTGCTGGAAGGGCTGCTTTGCCTGTATTTTCTCCATAAAAGAAAAAGCATATAAAAAAGGAAATCTTCTATAATCAGAAGATTTTCTCGAACTGTCAAAAAACTACATTTTACACTTTTTTCAAGAATGCGGAAGGGCTTGGGAAACGAAGCGTTTCCCAACTGGAATCCACAGTCGGAATTCACTTCCGACGAGAAAAAGCAGGAATTTCAAGGCTTTTTAGCCGATGGAATTCCTGCTTTATACTTCTGTCTACTCGTCAAAGGCTTGAATGAAATGAGCCTTTGACGATAGGGTTTCGGCTTTTTCGACACCCTAGATTTCCTTTTTTCTTTACTGAATATCTACCACTTCGTAGCCTGCGTCTGTAACAGTCTGCACCAGTGTTTCATCGCTGACCTCTTTAGACAGTGTCACCGTTGCGCTTTTGCCTTCCAGACTTACTTCCGCTGTTACGCCTTCCAGATCGTTCAGGGCTTTTTCCACTCTGCCTGTGCAGTGATTACACATCATACCTTCGATTTTCAATACTTTTTTCATACCAATTTCCTCCTTATGTGTTGGTTCTTTTTGTATATCTTCTTTCGGCAAAGCCGTTGTTGTCTTCGCGTATTTCGGGCGGAAGAGCCGCAATCTAAGAGCATTCCCCACTACAAAAGCGGAGCTGAAACTCATGGCCGCAGCCGCAAACATGGGATTCAGTTTCCATTCCAGCAGAGGATAGAAGACCCCAGCCGCCAGAGGGATACCGCAGGCATTATAGAAAAATGCCCAGAACAGATTTTCTTTGATATTGCGGATGGTGGCATGACTCAGTTCAATAGCTGTCACCGCATCCATGAGGTCGCTTTTCATTAAGATAATATCCGCGGATTCCATGGCAACGTCTGTACCTGCACCAATGGCAACACCTACGTCCGCACGCATGAGGGCAGGAGCGTCGTTGATACCGTCGCCAATCATGGCAACTTTTTTGCCCTGTTCCTGCAAACGGCGCACTTCCCGTTCCTTATCCTGAGGCAAAACTTCCGCAATGACCTGAATATCTAATTCCTTGGCAATGGCTTGTGCTGTCCGTTTGTTGTCCCCTGTGAGCATGACCACTTCAATGCCCATCTGATGGAACGCGTCCACAGCGGCTTTGCTGGTAGGCTTCAAGGTATCCGCCAGTGCCACAATGCCCAGAAATGTTTCATTTTCCGCAAAGAACAGAGGGGTTTTTCCCGCTTCTGCCAGTTCCACGGCTTTTGCTTCCCATTCTCCCAGCTGGATACCTCTTTCCTGCATCATTTTCAGGTTCCCAGCCAGAATATGTTTTCCTGCCACATCGGCTTCCACGCCTTGCCCTGCCGTTGCGGTGAGGTTTTCCGCCTTTTCAAAAGCTACTTCTTTTTCTTTGGCATAAGCAACGATGGCTTCTGCCAAGGGATGCTCCGAAAGGGCTTCCACTGCCGCCGCCTGTTTCAGCAGACGGTTTCGCAGAATACCTTTTGCCAGCACCACATCAGTGACAACGGGCTTGCCTTCTGTCAGAGTCCCTGTTTTATCCAGCACCACCGTCTGCACCTGATGGGCAATTTCCAGACTTTCGGCGGATTTTACCAGAATACCATATTCAGCGCCTTTGCCTGTTCCTACCATGATAGCCGTCGGTGTTGCCAGACCCAAAGCACAGGGGCAGGAAATGACAAGCACCGCAATACCGATGGACAACGCAAAGGAGAAAGGCTGATTTCCAGCCACAAACCAGATGACTGCCGCCAGAACAGCAATGGTAATAACCACGGGCACAAATACACCGCTGACTTTATCTGCCAGTTTGGCGATGGGTGCTTTGGATGCCCCTGCTTCTTCTACCAATGCGATGATCTGGGACAAAGTGGTGTCTTTGCCGACTCTTGTAGCCGTCATGCGGAAATAACCGCTTTTGTTGACAGTCGCACCGATAACTGTATCGCCCACCTGTTTTTCCACAGGGATACTTTCCCCTGTGATGGCGCTTTCATCCACTGCGGAAAAGCCTTCCATGATTTTACCGTCTACGGGAATCCGCTGTCCCGGTTTTACGATGATGGTATCCCCTGTCACCACTTCTTCCACAGGGATTTCCTGTTCCACGCCATCCCGCAGGACTGTAGCTGTTTTCGGTGCCAAGTCCATGAGTTTGCTGATGGCTTCAGAAGTTTTCCCTTTGGAACGGGTTTCCATATATTTTCCCACGGTAATGAGGGTCAAAATCATAGCGGCAGATTCAAAATACAGCTCCATACCGTAATGATGAGCTGTCATCAAATCCCCATGCCCCATAGCATAAGCCATAGAATAAATGGCAAATACGCTGTAGACCACAGAGGCGGCGGAACCCAGTGCAATGAGGGAATCCATGTTCGGCGCGCGGTTCCACAAAGCTTTAAAGCCTACCACATAATATTTCTTGTTGATGATGAGGACGGGAATGGTCAAGAACAGCTGTGTCAAAGCGAAAATCATGACATTTTCGTCCCCCAGCAAAATGGCAGGCAATGGTGCCCCCATCATATGTCCCATGGAGATATAGAACAAGGGAATCAGAAAACAAAAAGATGCGATAAGCCGCCGTTTCATGTGGTGCATTTCTTCCGCTGCCACATTTTTCGGCGCTTCCTGCGTTTTGGTTTCTCCCTGTACCGATGCGCCATAACCGCCGCTTTCTACCGCATGGATAATATCTGTGGTACCAAGGGCGTTATCGTCATACTCCACCACCATACTGTTCTGGAGCAGGTTTACGTTGACACACTGGACACCTTCCAGCTTGCTGACGCTTTTCTCCACATGGGCAGAGCAGGCAGAACAGGTCATACCCGTCACGTCAAATTTTTGTTTCATGGCATTTCCTCCTTATTTCAGTATTTTGCCCAGCATAGCCACCAGTTCATCTACCTTTTCTTCTTTTTCGGCATCGGTGGTGGCTGCTACCACACAGCCCTTTAAATGGGCTGTCAAAATTTCTTTATTGGCTTTATTGAGAATGGCTTCCACTGCCATAAGCTGCTGGGAAATGTCCATACAGTAGCGGTCATCCTCCACCATTTTCAAAATCCCATCCAGCTGTCCTCTGGCTGTTTTCAGCAATTTCGTAATCTTATCTTTATCTGCACGCATGGTAACACACCTTTCCCTCTTTATACCCTCCCCCCTAGGGGGGTATCCTTTCTGAGGACAGTATATCATACCAAAATGGTAGGTGCAATACCTTTTTGATATTTTTCTTTCTTTTTTCCCATACAGTTGTATAATGGATAGAAAAAAGGAGGTAATACATATGTCTACAAAAAACACACCTTTACGCAGAAAAGACCGCTTGAGAACACAGGAAGAAGCCAGAGCCATTATGGAAAGCTGTGACTTTGCCGTATTATCCACCACAGACAATGAAAACATGCCTTATGGCGTACCTGTTTCCGTAGTTCTGGAGGAAAATCACCTCTATTTCCACTGTGCCAAAGCCGGTCGGAAACTGGAAAATATCCAGCAAAATCCCCATGTTTGCCTGACTTTTGCCAAATTACGTCTGGTAGATGGCGAAAATTTCACCACACGTTATGAAAGCGTCATTGCCGAAGGCACCGCTGCCATTATAGAGGAAGAAACAGAAAAACGCCATGCCCTCCAGCTTCTCTGCCGCCGTTACACCCAGCACAGCGACGAAGAAATCGACGCATACATCCAGCATTACTTTGCCCAGACAGGGGTCGTGCGGATAGATTTGGAAAGCATTTGTGCAAAAGCAAAAATTTAACATTTTCGAAGGCTGAAAAATGAAGGATTTAACATTTCATCGCAACATATTTTCCACAGATTTCTTATAGATTTTACATAGATTTAACAGAAATAAAGTAGCAGACTTAACAAATCAAAGGCAAAATAATAGTGAAAAAAGTAGAAAACGAGGGGAATTTAATTTGTACGCAGTTATTGACATTGGCTCCAACACCATCCGTTTGGTGCTTTATAAAATCGAAAACAATCAAATCAAATCATTGCTCAACAAAAAAAGCCCTGCCGGTCTGGCAGGTTATATCAATAAAGACCGCTGCCTGAAAAAAAGCGGTATTCGTAAGGCTGTTGCAGTCCTTTCCGAATTTAAGGAAATTCTGGATCATATGACCATTCAGGAAGTTTTTCCCTTTGCCACCGCTTCCCTGCGCAACATCAACAACGCACCGGAAGTGCTGGAAGCCATTCGGGAAAACTGCGGCTTTGAAGTGCGCATCCTTTCCGGCGAAGAAGAAGCTATCTTCGACTATTACGGCGCACTGCAGGCCATGGAAATGGACAAAGGTCTGCTGACCGACATCGGCGGCGGCAGTACCGAGCTGGTATTCTATCAGGATCACGCCATCCAGCGGGCAACTTCTCTGCCTATGGGCTCTTTGAACCTGTACCAGCAGTATGTAAAAAATCACCTCATTGCGAAAAAATCCGAATTACAGCAGATTCAGAAAGAAGTGCGCAAAAAATTACAGGAATTACCGCCTCAGAAAGCGGTCATTTCCGACCTGTGCGCCATCGGCGGTTCTGCCCGTGCGGCAATGCAGATGGTGCAGGCTGTTTCCAAAAAGAAAAAGGAACAGCCCCTCCCTTATTACGATCCTGCCTGTCTGAAAGCCATTCTGGACAGTGCATGTGATACACCCGATATTTTTATCAAACAACTGCTGAAAACCGCGCCTGACCGTATCCATACGTTCCTGCCCGGTATTACAGTTTTATATACCATTGCTGAGTTTTACAACATCTCCCGCATTACCACCATCAACTATGGTGTCCGGGAAGGTTATTTGTACTATTTGTTAGAACAGAGGGGGAAAATCCATGGGCGCTAAAAAATATCCGTTCACTCAAAACCGTGAACTTTCTTGGCTGCGGTTCAATGACCGTGTCCTTAGTGAAGCCATGGATGAAACCCTGCCTTTGCTGGAAAGATTGAAGTTTATCTCCATCTTCACCAGCAATTTGGATGAATTTTTTATGATCCGTGTGGGCAGCCTTTTTGACATGATGCATGTCAAAGCCCATGCCATCGACAACAAATCCGGTATGACCCCCAAAGAACAGCTGGAACACATTTACCGCGCTGTGCGTCCCCTTTGCGAAAAGCGGGATAAACTCTTTGGCAGTATTCAATTGCAGCTTCGCGCCCATGGCGTTTCTCACCTTGCCTATGAAGAACTGGAATCTGTGGAACAGAAATATGTGAAGCAGTACTTCAAATCTTCCGTCTTGCCTATCTTATCTCCGCAGATTGTGGATACCCACCATCCGTTTCCACATCTGCAAAATAAAGTCATCCATGTATGCGCGATGCTGAAATTCAAAAGCAAACAGGTCTTTGCCGTCATTCCCGTGCCTCAGGCACTGCCTGAAGTTTTGTTCCTGCCGGGAATCGACGTGCGTTACATCCGTATGGAAGACATCATACTGGAATTTATGGACCAAGTTTTCGATAACTACACCGTCGATGAAAAGGTTTGTATCTGCATCACCAGAAACGCGGATATCAACCCCGACGATGAAGCCTTTGACGTAGGCAGCGACTTTCGGAAAAAAATGAAGAAAGTGCTGGGACAGCGGCGGCGGCTGGCGCCTGTGCGTATGGAGATCTCCCATTCTATCAGCGAACATTTCATCTCCTATCTTTGTGAACATCTGACACTGACACCTGCCATGATTTACACCACATCCGCCCCTATGACCATGGGATATGTATTCTCCCTGGCGGATAAGCTCACCGACACCAAGCGGAAAGCGTTGACCTACCCTGTTTTTAAACCACAGTATCCTGCCCGCATCCACAAAAACGAAAGCATTTTGCGGCAGGTGCAGAAAAAAGACATCCTGCTTTCCTATCCCTTTGAAAGTATGGAGCCTTTCCTGCAAATGATCAAGGAAGCATCCAATGACCCTACGGTCATTTCCATTAAAATTACCATTTACCGTCTGGCTAGAAAAACCAAACTGGTGGAATATCTCTGCAACGCGGCGGAAAACGGTAAGGACGTTACCGTCCTCATCGAGCTGCGGGCACGTTTTGACGAGCAGAACAACATCGACTGGTCTGAACGTCTGGAGGAAGCCGGATGCACCATTATTTACGGCTTTGAGGACTACAAAGTCCATTCCAAACTTTGCCTCATCACCAAAAAAGAGCGGGGCGAAATCCAGTACATCACCCAGATTGGTACCGGCAACTACAACGAGAAAACGGCTGAAATGTACACAGACCTTTCTCTGCTGACAGCCAATCAGGAAATCGGTCAGGATGCCAATATTTTCTTCCAGAACATGGGCATCGGCAACCTCATGGGCAGCTACAAAAACCTGCTGGTTGCCCCTGTGAGCCTGAAAACCTCTGTCATGCGCCTCATTGACGAGGAAATCGCCAAAGGAAATGACGGACGCATTTTCCTGAAGCTCAATTCCCTGACGGACATTGACATCATCGAAAAGCTGAAAGAAGCCTCCTGTGCAGGGGTGCAGATTCAGATGATGATCCGCGGCATCTGCTGCTTACTGCCGCAGGTTCCCGGCATGACAGAAAACATCCGTGTGTTCAACGTGGTAGGACGTTATCTGGAACATTCCCGTATCTACTGCTTCGGCAGCGGCAAAAACGAGAAAATGTATATTTCCTCCGCCGACTTTATGACCAGAAACACGGAACGCCGTGTGGAAGTGGCAGCACCCGTTTATGACCCGGACATTCAGGCACAGATCCACAATGTCATGGATGCAGCCAAATCCGATAACGTGAAAGCGCGTATCCTCTGTGCCGACGGGGAATACATCAAGAAACCCTTTACTGGCACTGCCGTTGACAGCCAGCAGCTTTTGATGCAGCAGGCACAACAGCAACAGACAACTCCATCCGAACTGCCGCAGAAAGAAGGCTTTTTCTCCCGTCTGCGCCATCGGATTTTCAAATAGACAACATCTCCCTATCTTCGGGCAATGTGATTTCATCGCTGCACATTGCCGTATATACCAAAAAAGACGTGAACTTGAGGAATCTCTTGTCCACGTCTTTTCTTATTTCTTTTGCATTGCTTATTTGCCTGCCAGATATGCACGCAGCAGTTCTTCCATGGCTTCATAGCTTTCCATGAAGTTCATTTTCCCACGAAGCTCAGAAGCACCGGGCAGTCCTTTCATATACCAAGCCATGTGCTTGCGCATTTCTCTAACGCCGATATACTCCCCTTTGTAGTCAATGAGCATACGGGCATGGCGCAGGGCTTTCTCCACCCGTTCTTCTGCTGTAGGCTCCGGCAGAAGCTCTCCTGTTTCCAGATAATGAATGATGCGCTTAAACAGCCAAGGGTTCCCCTGAGCGCCTCTGCCTACCATAATGGCATCACAGCCTGTATAGTCCAGCAGTGCCTTAGCATCCTGAGGTGTAAACACATCCCCATTGCCAATAACGGGAATGGAAACGGCTTCTTTCACCTGACGAATAATATCCCAGTCGGCTTTGCCGCTGTAATACTGTTCTCTGGTGCGTCCATGGACTGCTACCGCCGCTGCGCCGTTGGCTTCTGCGATTTTCGCAACTTCCACAGCGTTGATATGGTCGTCGTCAAAGCCTTTACGGAATTTGATGGTAACAGGCTTCTTCTGGCTTTCCACCAGAGATTTTACAATCTGCCCCACCAGTTCCGGTGTCTTTGTAATGGCGCTGCCTTCCCCGTTTTTGACGATTTTCGGCGCAGGGCAGCCCATATTCACATCAATGATATCAAAGGGGTAAGGCTCGATTTTCTTGCCCATTTCCCCCAGAATTTTCGGGTCAGAACCGAAAAGCTGAATGGCTGTGGGGCGTTCTGCCTCCTCTACCTGCAACAGTTCTGTGGTGTTTTTGTTGTTATATAAAATGCCTTTTGCGCTGACCATTTCGGAATACACCAGACCGCAGCCCATTTCCTTGCAGAGCAAACGAAAAGGCAGGTCTGTGACCCCAGCCATGGGCGCCAGAAAAACATTGTTGTCCAATGTCACATTTCCAATTTTCATTTTCTTCCTCCAACATGCGATTTCTGCCCACTTTTCGGGCTTTTCCTATCCTATCATATCAGAAAAAAACAGGCAAGACCTGAAAACAAAATTTCTGTCTGCCTGTTTTGGATTTACTTGTTTTTGTGATACAGAATTTTCAGACCTTTCAGTGTCAGAACAGGGTCCAATACATCGAAAATCTTACGGTCAGGGTCGATGACTCTTGCCAGACCGCCTGTGGCAATGACCTTCATATCCGGCATATTCAGCTCTTTTTTCAGCTGGTCAATGATATAAATGGTCTGTCCAATATGCCCCAGCACCAGACCTGCCTGAATACTGCCCACTGTGTTTTTCACAATGATGGACTTTGGCTTTTTGATTTCAATCTTCGGCAGCTGTGCCGCACGCTGTGTCAATGCATCTGCGCAGACAGAAATGCCCGGTGTGATGAGACCTGTGATAAATTCGGATTTTTCATTCAGTACGTCAAAGGTATTGGCTGTGCCGTAGTCAATGACCACTGCAGGACCGCCATAAATTTCATTGACTGCCACCAGATTAACGATACGGTCTGCCCCAACGCCTTTGGGGTTGTCACGTTTAACAGAAATGCCTGTTTTCATGCCTGCACTGACAATCATAGGCTCAATATGGAAATATTTCCGAATGCCCTGTGTCAGAGAATACATGATATCCGGCACAACAGAAGAAATGATGACCGCGTCAATGCTGCTTGCCTTTACATCGGAAGCGTCAAAGAGGGAATGGATAAAGATACCCGTTTCGTCTGCAGTTCTGACACCGGCTGTTGCCATACGCCAGCACTTAATAAGTTTATCCCCGCGGTATACCCCCAAAACATAGTTGGTATTCCCTACATCAATTACCAAAAGCATGTATATTTCCTCCTAAAAATCATCTTCTGTTCCGATTCTTTTCATAAAGCAGGCGCAAGCCCTGCAATGCCAGAACCGGGTCGTATACATCGAAGATTTCTTCGTTTTCATCAATGACTTTCGCCAGACCGCCTGTAGCGATGACTTTCATATTCGGCAGATTCAATTTGTCCTTAATCTGCTGAATGATATAAATGGTCTCACCAATATGCCCCAGCACCAGACCTGCCTGAATACTGTCCACTGTATTTTTCGTAATCAGTGTTTCAGGACGTTTGATTTCAATCTTCGGCAGCTGAGCCGCTCTTCTTGTCAGAGCGTCTGCGCAAATCTGCACGCCGGGTGCAGTGATGCCTGTGAGAAATTCACCTTTTTCACTGACAACGTCAAAAGTTGTGGCTGTGCTGTAATCCACCACAATGGCAGGACCGCCGTAGAGTTCATAAGCCGCTACGAGATTGACGATACGGTCTGTCCCCATTTCCTTAGGGTTTTCCATCCGCAGATTGATGCCTGTTTTCATGCCGGCACGAACCACCATAGGCTCTCTCTGCAAATATTTTCGAATGCCGCTCAACAGGGAATACATTACGTTTGGCACTACGGAAGATACCACAACGGCGTCGATTTCAGAAATATCCATACCGGAGTGGACAAACAGCATCCGCAGCAGCATACCTGTTTCATCGGAAGTACGGCTGCTGAGGGTGGAAAGCCGCCAGTTTGCCACCAGCTTGTCCCCGTCAAAGACGCCCAATGTGCTGTTGGTATTGCTTACATCAATGACTAAAATCATGCTTGATCTCCTCTGCTCAAAAAAATACCTTTCTCAAAAAACGGCACGGGAACCCGTTCCCGCGCCGTAAAAACATCATTTCTATTTCTTTCTCTTAAGCCCGTCTTTTATGTACGGCTTTGCTCAGAGCCTTGGAAACGATACCGCCTGCAACACAGCTTGCGGGCATTTCCAACGCACCGTTGACACCTACGAACAGTACCACAAATACCAGAGGGTTTACATTGCCGAAAGTCTGGTTCAGACCCTGAATGTAATCTGTGTTCCAGAACAGCAGAACCAGTGTGCCCATGAAGAACAGGGTGTTCAGGAACGCTGCCAGAAAACCGCCTGCAAAATAACTGAAGGTATTGGTACGATCTACTTTATGGATCAGCTGGAACAAAACACCGGTAAGCCAGCCCATGAGTGCACGGGTAGGTACACATACCAAGAAGGTGTACAGGGGACTGATGCTGAACAATGCGCTGGTGAAAGCGCTGGGTGCTGTCAGTACCTGATAAAAGCTGGTTGCGCCAAAGACAAGTCCCAGCCACAGCCCTGCTTTGGGACCGATGATCATGGCACCGATGGCTACAGGGATCATCATCAGGGAAATGGAAAGCCCCAATGTACGGAAGTATCCCAAAGGTGTAAAGGACATGACAATCAGAATCGCTGTCATCAGACCAATGCTGGTCAGTTCGCCAACAGACATCTTGCTTTTGGCTACGGGTTTGTTTACAACTGTTTCGCTCATATGTATTTGCTCCTTTCATTCTCATTCTTATAAGATATAAGATGATATGGAAAATAGTAACCGTTCCGCGTTTCAGCACAGACGCAGTATATTTGCCCTCCTATGGGACATAACATCTTCGGCTGTTTTCCTGCCGTTTCGCGTAACCACCATACATTATAACAGCAAATGAAAGGATTGCAACGTTTTTTTGCAATTTTTTGTTATTTTTTATACAAACTATTTATTTCCAGTTTCTTTTTCTGCCTTTTTCAGCAATTCTTCCTTAATCTTTTCCCCTTCTTCTGTGAAATATACCGCATACCACAGTTCCAGCGCTTTCAAAAGTTCCTTTTTTTCCCGCTGAAGGCGTTTGATTTCCAATTCCGCACCAATATCGTCAAAATCGAAATCGTCCTCCTGCTTCACAGTTTCAAAATACAGTTCCCCGTCTTCATTGAATCCCATCAAAAAGGTACAGCCCAGTTTCTGCGCCAATACCACACAAATGACCCGCACTTCTTCCTGAATGCTCTCGGGGAGGGCCTGAAACTCCGGCTCCAAAAAATATTTCTGTTCTGCATAACTGGCTGCCGCCAATACTTTTCTTTCCATTAAATCACTCCTCGAATGGACACTTCTCCTGAAAATACCACTTCTTCTTTCCCGTTATCCGCCCGACGCACCAGCAGTTCTCCTTCCGGTGTAATGTCTAAAGCTTCAGCGAAAAACGGCTCTCTGCCCAGCACATGGACTTCCTTGCCCAATGTGATGCAGTGTTTCCGATAATCCTCCAGCATGGCAGCAAAACTGCCTGTCCGCAGGAAGGTTTCATAATGCTCCTCCAGCCGCTCCAGCACCTTATGCACCAGACGGCGGCGGGAAACGGTCTTACCGCATTCCAAATACAGACTGGTGGCAATCTCCGCGATTTCCGGCGGAAAAGATGCTGTGTTCACATTGATGCCGATACCGGGAATGACAAAATGCACCTCGCTCATTTCGCAGTCCATTTCCGTCAAAATCCCCACAGCCTTTTTGCCGTTGATGAGAATATCATTGGGCCATTTGATACCAGCAGAAAGACCTGTTTCCGCTTCAATGGCCTCTGCTGTTGCCAGCCCGCACAAAAGAGTCAGCACAGATGCCTCCGTCGGTGCAATCTGGGGACGCAGCACCAGACTCATCCAGATGCCTGTACCCAAAGGGGATTCCCACACTTTTCCCCGTCTGCCGCGGCCTGCTGTCTGTTTTTCTGCCACCACCAAGGTGCCTTCCGGCGCACCTTCCAGTGCCAATTCTCTGGCACGGTTGTTTGTGGTGTCTGTTTCTTCATAGAAATAAATGGACTGTCCCATGGTCTTTGTTTTCAGTCCCTGTTCCAGTTCCCGTTTGTTGTACATGGTTTCAGGATTGGTGAGTCGGTATCCCCGATTTGTCACCGCCTCGATTTCATAGCCTTCCTCCCGGAGCTTCTTAATGCCTTTCCACACTGCTGCACGGGTGATGGAAAGCTCTCTGCCGATGTCCTCTCCCGAAAGGAACCCTTCCTGTCGCCGGAGCAATTCCAAAATGCGATACATATCCATGCCTCCTTTCCGACTGTAAAACTGCCATAACTGCAAACGTCAGGAGGGGGTTCCTCCTGACGTTTTTATGTCGCTTTGTTTTTATCCGCAGCTTCTTATTTTTTTCCTTTTTCGTTTACACGGCTCAGGAATTTTTTCAGGTCGATGATGGCACGGCCATGTGTACCTTCACAGATTTTGTCTACTTCGTCATAAGCTTTTACAGCGAATGTCAGCAGTTTGCCGTTTACTTCTGTCAGTTCTGTAACCACACGTACTTTCATGCCTACAGGTGTTGCTGCCAGATGTTTGAAATCAAAAGTTGTACCAACTGTTTCCCAGCCATCGGGCAGGAAAGGTGCGACTGTGCCGATTGCTGTGCCTTCGATCCAGCTCAGCAGCTTAGGAGAAGCGAATACGGGCACTTTGTCATTACCGAAATGAGAAGCTGTATCGCTTTCTTCCACGATGTATTCTCTTTCATAGGTCATGCCGGGTACGATGTTGTTAAATTCCATTGTAAATATCCCCTTTCTTATGCTTGTGTGGTTGTATCTTCCTCTGCCGCAGCAGATGTAGTTTCTGTGGTTTCTGTTGCTTCTGTAGTTTCTGTTGCTTCCCCTTCAACGGGTTCTTCTGTCTGGTTTGCCAGACCCAGGATTTCCGCTCTCACATCCGCATCAAAGAGTTTGCGGAATTCGTCGCCGGTCACTTTTTCTTTTTCTACCAGCAGTTTTGCGGATGCATGAAGCACTTCCATGTTTTCCTGCAGGATGCGGATAGCTTCGTTATAAGCTCCCATGACGATGCGTTTCACTTCTTCGTCGATGGTGGTTGCAACGGCTTCACCGTAGTTACGGGTGTGACCCCAATCTCTGCCGATGAACACTTCGTTGCTGTCTTCCCCAAACTGGATAGGACCCAGAATCTCACTCATACCGTAACGGGTTACCATGCCTCTTGCCATGGCTGTGGCACGTTCGATATCGTTGGAAGCGCCTGTGGTGATGTCTTTGATGACCAGCGCCTCTGCCGCACGTCCGCCCAGCAGGCTGATGATTTCCTGTTCCATATACAGCTTTGTCATATACATCTTATCCTCACCGGGCAGTGGCATGGTGTAACCGCCAGCCATACCTGTAGGGATGATGGAAATGCTGTGAACAGGGTCCAGTTCGCTGAGAACTTCAAACAGAATCGCATGACCGCTTTCGTGGTATGCGGTGATATATTTTTCCTTGTCGGAAATGACTCTTGTTTTCTTTTCGGTCCCCACACCGATTTTGATGAGGGCTTTCTGCAAGGATTCCATGTCGATGGCTTTCTTGCCGTCTCTTGCAGAAAGGAGCGCCGCTTCATTCAAAAGGTTTGCCAGATCCGCACCGGTAAAGCCTGCTGTGGTCTGTGCCACAACTTTCAGGTCAACTTCAGGTGCCAGGGGTTTGCCTTTGGAATGTACACGCAGAATGGCTTCTCTGCCCTTTACGTCGGGACGGCCAACATAAACCTGACGGTCGAAACGACCGGGACGCAGCAACGCAGGGTCCAGAATATCTGCACGGTTGGTTGCTGCAATGATGATCACGCTTTCGTTGATGCCGAAACCGTCCATTTCAACCAGCAGCTGGTTCAATGTCTGTTCTCTTTCGTCGTGACCGCCGCCAAGACCTGCGCCTCTGCGACGACCCACGGCATCGATTTCGTCGATGAATACGATACTGGGTGCATTTTTCTTTGCCTGATCGAACAGGTCACGAACACGGGATGCACCTACGCCGACGAACATTTCTACGAAGTCGGAACCGGAAATGGAGAAGAAAGGCACGCCTGCTTCCCCTGCAACTGCTTTTGCCAGCAGTGTTTTACCAGTACCCGGAGGACCCACCAGCAAAACGCCTTTGGGGATTCTTGCGCCCAGGTCTGTAAATTTCTTGGGGTTGCGGAGGAACTGCACCAGTTCTTCCAGTTCGGCTTTTTCTTCGTCACAACCAGCAACATTATCGAATGTCACTTTGTTTTTGTCGTCTACACCGCTCATTTTGGCTTTGCTCTTGCCGAAGGAGGCCATTTTGCCGCCGCCTCCCTGCATTCTGCCCATGAGCACTACAAAGAGCACAACCATGACGATCATCATGATCAAAGAAGGCAGGATTGCAGAAAGCATATTGCTGGGTGCATTGGGTGTCACAATCTGGATGTCGCTGCCCTCTGCAGGCATCTGGCTCACTTCTTCCATGAGCACATCCACGCTGGGCACGTTCACTGTCATTTTGGTACCGTCATCCAGCACAGCTGTAGCAGTGCCATAGTTAGATACTTCTTTGCTCTTAGTAACTTCAATGGTTTTGACATTATCCTGATCCAGTTCACTGATCAGATCACTGTAATTATAGACCTTCGTTTCTTCCGCAGGCTGCATCAATCCTTTGCCGCTGAAGGCCAAAGCAGCTAAGATGATTACAAAAATCAACACATATAAGCCTGCTGACTGCCAATATTTTTTCAAAGGCTTCCCTCCTAAAATGCTTAATTTTTTTGTTGACGCTGTCCAAATGAGCCAGCATATCAATTTATAATTCTAGCACATCTTCCGCCAAAAGGCAATGTTCCTTTTGGGAAAGAATTCGTAAAAAAAGCCGATTTTTCCTATGCCTGTCCAAAATCTGCCTTTTCTTAAAATTCCATGAGAAACGGCTCTTTCCTGCCAAATAGAAAAGCACGGAATTTCCGCCTTTCTGACAGAAAAATCCGCGCTTTTTATTTTTGATTATTCTTCTTCGAAATGTACCACGCCTACGTAGTCCAGGTTTCTGTATTTCTGTGCATAGTCCAGACCATAGCCCACAACGAAAGCATCGGGGATGGTGAAGCCTACGTAATCCACAGGAACTTCTGTCACACGACGATCGGGTTTGTCCAGCAGTGTGCAGAGTTTCAGTTTCTTAGGATTTCTCTGGATCAGCAGTGTGCGCAGTTTGCTCAGTGTTCTGCCGCTGTCGATGATGTCTTCTACCAGCAGTACGTTTTTGCCTGTGATGTCTTCATCCAGGTCGCGCAGGATTTTGATATGACCGCTGCTTTCTGTACCGTCGCCGTAGCTGGATACATCCATAAAGTTCATGGTAACAGGCATTTTCATTTTCTTAGCCAGTTCTACCAGTGTCACAACGCCGCCTTTGAGGACGCATACCATTTCCACCTGTTCATCGCCAAATTCTTCGTATACTTCCTGAGCGATCTCTTCCAGGCGTTTGGTGATTTCTTCCGCTGTGAACATGACTTCAATTCTTTCTTTCATTGTGATGAGCCTCCGTAATTCGAATCCATACATATTGTGTCGTTTGGGCGTCAGGAGCAAATTTTGCCGATGTCCGTCCGCCGTAAATCCAGACGATGTCCCTGCCGCAGGCAATGAGAGGGATGCTGCCCCTTTCATCCGCCGGGATCTTCTCGTCGATGAAAAGCGATTTCAGTTTTTTGGTGCCGCCGGGCAAAGTGATCTGATCCCCTGCTTTTCGGGTACGGCAGCACAAGTCCTGTGTTATTTTATCATAATCAAAGACGTTCGTACAGCCATCAAGGGGAATTTCTTCCCTTTTTCCTGAAAAAACGCCGCTTTCCACCAAAAGCTCCGCCTCCTGCACAAAAACGTCCGTCCCCCAAGGGATAGCATAGGAAAATCCTGCCTGTTTCTTTTCCGCTCTGCCAAAAATCAGCCTGTCATACTGCCGATATACGGTAAGTCCTCCTGCCGTTTTCACGGAAGTGCCGCTCTGTTTTGCAAGCAGGCTTTCCACATCCTGCAAATGCACATGGGAAATATTTTTGCTGCTGCCCAGCATATCTGCCATGGCGTACCGCAGGACACGCATCCGCAAAGCAGGGTGGAGGGCAGAAAGTTTCTCACAGGACAACGTAACGGGATGTTCACTCTGTTTTGTCTCTGCATAAGCTGCCTTTGCCGCCTGTTCCAGAAAATCACTGTCCGCTGCCAGAAGTGCTGCTGTTTCTGCCAGATGCGCCGTACTGCCGCTGTGGACTTCCTCCAGCAAAGGCAATACCTCATGACGGATTTTATTCCGAGTATATGCCGTGTCTTTGTTGGTGCTGTCCTCCTGATACAGGAGCCCGTTTTCTTTGCAGTAGGCTTCGATTTCCTTCCGGCTGCAAAAAAGCAACGGGCGGATGATGTTTCCTCTCACTGGTGCCATACCCGTTAAACCAAGAAGCCCCGTACCTCTGCAAAGACGCATGAGCAAGGTTTCCGCTTGATCGTTTGCATGGTGGGCAACAGCGATCTGCCCATTTTCTCCTGCTAATTTTGAAAAAGTTTCGTACCGCAGGATTCTGCCCATTTCTTCGGTGCTTCTGCCCTGTTTTCTGGCTTCTGCTGCCACATCAAAGGAAACCACCTGACAAGACACGCCAAGGGATTGAGCAAAGTTCATAGCAAAAGCCGCATCTCTATCTGCTTCTGCGCCTCGCAGACCATGATGAATGTGAACCGCCTGCAACTCCCATCCATAGTGAGGTGCTAACCGCCGCAATATATGGAGCAGGCACACGGAGTCCGCACCGCCGGACAGCCCTACAATAACTCTGCCGCCTTTTGCCATATGATATTCTTCTATGGTACGCCGCACCTGTTCCAGCATATTCCTCGCCGCCTTTCTGTGAAAACTTTACACGAAAACCGCCCTGCCGTCAATGAAAATCCAAAAAGGCGCAAAACCACAGCCTGTGATTCCACGCCTTTTCTCACGCAATTTTCTTCCAGAATCTTGCCGCCTGCACCGTCATGTCGTCCGGCTCTTTCTGACAATGCTTCTGCGCCGCCTGTAATATAAAATCCGCCGCGTCTTGGGGATTTGCAAAGCCCTGCGGCAAAAATTTCTCCTCCAGCCATTGAGCTGTCTGCCGCTCTCCTCCAAAAGCATCGGTGATGCCGTCAGTCAAAAGGAGAATCAAGTCCCCATCCTTCAGACGCATGTCGTTTTTCTCCACACGCACCTGTTCCAGTATCCCCGCAGGCAAAGTATGGGCATAAACGGAAATGACCCGATTTCCCCGGCAAATAAAAGAAGCCACCGCTCCCAGCTTGATGAACTCCGCCTGTCCATCATAAAGGTCAATGCTGCAAATATCCAGCGTAGCATAATTTTCCTCGGCACGCCGCAGAAGCAAAGCGGAATTGATGAGCTGTACCGCCAATTCTCTGGAAAATCCTGCCGCCGCAAACTGTTCCAAAAGTTCAATGGCAGCCTTGCTTTCTGCCGCCGCTTTTTCTCCTGTGCCCATACCGTCAGATACCGCCAAAAGAGCCGTTCCTCTTTCGCTTTCCAGAAAAGAAGATGCGTCGCCGCAGGGCTTGCCCATTTCTCCTGCCGCAAAAGCCGTTGCCGCCGTCAACGCAAAAACAGGAGCTTCCACGAAGGTCAGCACACAGCCTTCTCCTTCCAGATGGCATACATTTTCATCCACCTGTTCCATCTGCCGCCCCAGCGTCTTCCGCACCACAGGCAGGATAGCTTCCCGACAAATACCTCTGCCGTTGCACCCCCGCACCACCAGCCGCACCTGTTTGCCTCTGCCGCCTTTCTCCTCGGTGACCTGTACTTCCCGTACACGGATGCCTGCTTTCCGCAGGGCAAGGGTGAGGCTTTCCTGTAAATTCTCCAGAATGATGCAACCTGTATCCATCTGTCCCGTCAGTTCCTCCAGAATACCGCCTACAGCGTCCAACTGCTGTCCCACCAGATTCCGGCACTCCTGTAATCTGCCTGCCCAGACCAAGTCTTGCCGGTACCGTTCATAGACAGTGCATACCGTTTGGGCAAAGGCTTCTTTTCGTGGACACATTTCCTGAAACCATGGTGGAAGCTGTTCCGTAGTGACCCGTCCTGCCCCATCACAGCAGGACAAGGCGGAAAATGTCATGCTGTAAGTGCGATACACTTCCTCATCCCAGCAATAATGTGCCATGCCGCAGCTTTGGCAGACCTTCTCTGCCACCGTATCCACCAAGGCGGAAATTTCCTGTTTTCTCGTTTCTTCTTCGCCGCCGAATACCTTCGCCAGACCATGAAAAGCCTTCCCAAAGCCCCGCAGACGTTCCTCCGCCATTTCCCGCATCTGAGTATAGCGGTCTTTTGCCGCGTTTGCCTGCCAAAGTCCACCAGCCCCTGTCAGTATCTTTTTCGGCAGAAACAAAAACACCAAAGCACCGGCTCCCAGCCAAAGAAGCTGTTCCTTATTTTCAAATACAGGCTCGCCGTAAAAACTGAACAGCACCGCCGTCATCCAGAAAGCCAGCCCAGCGAACAGCATTCCAACATCTTTCAGGCATCCAGCCAACAATCCACCTAACGCCAGCACCGCAAAAAGTGGCAGATTCCCGACACCGCAGACAAAAAGCAGAAAACCCATAAGGGCACCTGCCGCCGCGCCGCCGCCAACACCTTCCCGCCATGCGGCAATGAGCAAAAACAACGCCGTCAGCACAGGAAAAAGCCTGTCCTGCAAAAAAGGCAGTTCCATCTGTGCCGCACCCGTCAAAGCGCCGCCCAGTATCAGAAGCACCGATAAGGTTTCCTCCCGGCTCCACACCGCCGTTCGTTTCGGAGCAAACAGCACCCCTGCCCCTTTCTGCACCAACAGGGAAATGCCAAGCACCATGGCACTTTCCACCCCTGCCACCACAAAATAAAATGTCAGTCCGCCTTGCCCAACGGCGTAAAAGCATCCGCCCAACGCCACGGCAAAGGCACCTAACAGGGCTTTTTTCAGGGTTTCTTCTGCTGTGACAAAACGACCCAATGTCAAATGAATGAGTGTTGCCGCCAAAAGCACCGCTCCATGCTTCAATGCCACACCATTTCCCATGCCGCCTAGTGCCGCCGCTGACAGTGCCAGCCAAAATACCCGACCACTGCCGAGAAACACCGTCAATATGCTCATGGCAAGGGGATGTAAAATCTGCAATACTTCGCCGCCGCTCCAAAGATACACCATCGCCCATAAGGTGCCGTATCTTCCTGCCTGTGCCAGAGAAGTTTTCTGTTTCGCCTTAGGTGTAGGCGCAGGACGCAGGGCTTTCCCCAAAGGGGGCAATTTCTGTTCCGTTTCCAGTAAAATTTCCGTTTTTTCCATGTCTCTTTCCCTCCATAGCCATAGTTTACGGAAATATGCCTGTTTTTTTTGGCGAAACCTGTCTTTATCGTCCTGTTTTTTCCGACAAAAAAAGCCGTCCTTATTTCCTAAGAACGACTTTCTGTTATCTTTCCGGGTATGGGTGGTCTTTCCAGTACCACCATTTCAATTTTTCCGGGTCTTTCTCCTCATTTTCCGCATAGTAGACCGCCAATCGCCATACGTACAGGGCGCAGGGGTCCACCCGAAAGCCCTTAGCAGCACAATCTTTTTCATAAATTTCCTGAGGGTCTTTTCCTTTCAGGTCTGCAATGGTATGGATGCCCTGCTGTTCCAGATAGGACGCCATTTTCGGTCCTACGCCGGGAATCTGGCACAACTCACTTTTCATGGCAATCCCTCACTTTCGGAATTTCTTCACCACACGAATATCATCCCCGAAGAATTTCAGCACTTTATACTCCCGCAGACGGGAAGTGATACGGTCTGAATACTGATTGGTGATGTCCTCAGGGTTCAGGTTTGTGGAAATGATAACGGATTTATTCTTCAATTTCCGGTCATTGATGAGACGGAACAGTTCCGACGCTGTAAAGAGGGTAGCAAACTCTGTGCCCAAGTCGTCGATGATGAGCAGGTCTGCCTCCAGCAATTCCTTGTCCCATTCTTCTTTCTCCGCGTCTTCATCCTTGGAAAAGCGGATTTCTTCCAGTTTGCGGAACAGCTGCCCTGCCGTCAGGTACAGCACCACATAGCCCTGATCCAGCAGTTCCTTAGCAATACAACTGCACAGGAATGTTTTTCCCAAGCCTGTTGCGCCGTAAAGGAGGAGGTTCTGTCCCCCATCTGCGAAGCTTTCCACAAAAGCCAGCGCCTGCCGCAAAATCTGCATGGCGTTTTCTCTGGGAGAAATACCTTCTTTTTTGGAAACCTGCTCACTGTAGAGCCGCACATCAAAATGGTCGAAATTTTCCACTTTCACAATATCCCGCACATTGGACTGGTCATAGAGCTTGTCCATGACCTTCTGTTTTAGACAGGTGCAGGGCACGTTATCCACATAGCCTGTGTCCTTGCAGGTTTCGCAAACATATTCCAGCTCCATATCTGCCGGAGTCAAGCCGATGCTTTCCAATAACATCCGCCGTTCTGTCTGCAATTCTTTCTGTTTTGCCCGCATTTCCACCAGGGCATCCTGCATATCGCCAGGCTTCAAAAGCACCAGTTTTGCGGTCTGTACCCCCAGCATGGAAAGGGTTTCGTCGATTTCCCGCACACGGGGCAAACGGCGGTAGATTTCTTCTTTCCGCTGGCGGAGTTTTGCCGCCTGTTCTGTCCGCAGAGCGTCATATTCCCGCAGGATTTCTTTATAAATCTGTGTTCTGGTTGCCAAAATTTCTCACCTGCCTTACCATTCTCGTTGTTTTTCCCGTTCCAATCGTTCCAGTTCGTTATAGTCCCATTCCCGCTGGGTGTAGTTGATGAAACGATTCTGTCTTTGAGGCGCTGTCTGTCTGGGCTGCTCGGAAGCCTTCTGCTGGGCGCGTTTTGCTGCAAAGGCTTCATCCAGCTTGGCAATATCCTCCTGACTTTTCACCCCTGCCTGATGCCACTCACGCAAAATCTTATCCGCATAGGCAAAGCTGACGCCGCCGGTACGCATGATGGTACGCTCGCAAGCCGTTACCACCACATCCAAGGGTAGTTTATACTCTCGCAGCCATTTTTTCATATACGTTTCTTCTTCCGGCGCAGGCAGACGTTTTCCCTGACCGAAAGCACGCATGATGGCGCCATAGCCCTCCTTGCGCATCTGCAAATATTCCTCCACGGCTTCCAGAGAATCCAAGCCTTCCTCTGCCCAGCCCATGGCTACTTTTTCGATATAATGCATCCCCCGTTTGCCACGGGAAACGCAATAAGTCAAGAGCAAATCAATGACTTCCAAAGGCAGTCCCAGCCAGTCATAAAAGCTGAACAGGGTCGCCATATCGCCGCTGGAAAGGGTCTTGCCCAATTTCTGCTGAGCAGACTGGAACAGCCGCTTCACATCCTCCCGTTTCAGATAACAGGACAATTCCGCAGGGGAATACTGGGGGCGTTCTGATGGGATGGCTTTTGACTGGGACACCTGCGCCGCTTCTTTTGCGAAACAGTCCCGTTCCTCCCAATACCGCCATGCTTTCAGCACATCGCTTTCCAGTATTTCCAGTTTTTCCGCGATTTCTGCTGCCGAAGTCTTGCCTTCTGCCGCTTTTGTCATCAAAAAGACGGACACATACAGCGGGGGCGCTTTTGGCACTTCTTTTTCGATAAAATCTTTCAGAATACGGATTTCCTCCGCCATATCTCTCCCTCCTTTTCTCTACGTATACAGGGTTATTATACTACAAAACCCTTCCCTTCACAATAAAAGAGGAACCTGCTCAGCAAGTTCCCATTCAGAAAACATTGTCTTTCTTTTTCCGATTTCTGAATGGGAACTGCGATGGCTTTCTTCAGAAGAAAACATATCCCATCAAATCTCATCACAACAAGAAAGCTGAAATCCTCTGATTTCAGCTTTCTTTGTTTTCTTATGAAGAAGCCCCTAAAGGGCATCACTGATTTTTATTTTTGATGTGGGCATTGAAATAGTAAATGATGAAACTCAGTACCACCACTGTCAGCAAAGCCACCACGAAGATACGGGAGTCTTTGACGGCAATGAAGATGGCAAGCAGTCCCAGAAAAATACTAATGGCGTACATGATGAGTACGGCCTTTTTCTGACTGAAACCATGGTCGATGAGTTTATGGTGCAGATGCCCCCTGTCTGCCTGCATGATGGGCTGATGTTTCGCCATACGACGAAGCATGGCAAAAATGGTATCAAAAATAGGCAGACCAATACAGAAAATACTTACTACCAGCGCCAGCAGGGCATAGCCTTTGAACACGCCCAGAATACTGGTTACTGCCAGCACAAAGCCCAAAAATGTGGAGCCTGTATCCCCCATGAAAATTTCCGCAGGGTTAAAGTTACGGGGCAAAAAGCCCAGACACGCACCAGCCAAAGCCGCAGTCAGCACCACCGCTGTGGTGGTACCTGTCATGATGCACAGCACCATAAGGCTCAGGGCCGCAATGCCTGTTACCCCTGCCGCCAGACCGTCCAGACCGTCGATAAGGTTTACGGCGTTGGTAACCCCAACGATCCACACCAGCGTAATGGGAATACTTAATTTCTGCAATGTTGCCGTTACAGGCCACAGTACAATCTGAATCTGTGTGCCAGAGAAAATCACGATCAGCGCCGCTACAATCTGTACACAGAATTTCAGTTTTGCCGGCAGGTCTTTCATATCGTCGATCATGCCCAGCACCGCAATGATGCCAGCGCCTACGATAAAGCCCACAAACTGTTTGGGGCTCATGCTGCGGTCAAAGAAATAGACCATGAGCACGGTAACGAGAAAGCCCAGCACAATGGCAACGCCGCCCATACGAGGCATGGGTTTTTTATGTACCCCTCTGTCTTTGGGATAGTCAATGGCGCCCACTTTTGCGGAAAGCCATTTTGCGAAAGGTGTTGTCACCAGCGTAATGGCAAAAGCGCAGGCAAAAGCCGCAATATATAACAACCAGTTATGCTCTACCAAAAAAATTCACTCCTAACCCTTTCGGCAAGCGCCGAAAAAAGGAACCCAGTTTATTTCGTACCGAAAATACGGTCACCGGCGTCCCCCAGACCCGGCACAATATAGCCATGGTCATTCAGACATGTATCATAAGCCGCTGCGTAGATATCTACATCAGGATGGGCTTCCTGTATCTTTTTCACGCCTTCGGGCGCAGCCAGAATACACAGGAAAATGATTTTCTTTACGCCTTTATCCTTCAAAAATCCGATGGCAGCTTCCGCTGTACCGCCTGTTGCCAGCATGGGATCTGTCAGAAAAACGGTTCTTTCTTCCACATCGGCAGGCAGTTTGCAGTAATATTCCACAGGCAGCAGTGTATTGGGGTCACGATACAGACCAATATGACCGATCTTTGCTGTGGGCATAAGCCGCAGCAGACCTTCTGTCATGCCGATACCTGCACGAAGAATAGGCACAATGGCAAGTTTTGTGTCGATGGTGCGGCACTGTGCCACATCCACCGGTGTCTGTACCTGGATTTCTTTCAAGGGCAGGTCTCTGGTAGCTTCATAGGAAAGGAGCATGGCTACTTCGCCGATGATTTCACGAAATTCCTTTGCGCCAGTTTCTGCATCACGCAGCATTGCCATTTTGCTCTGGATCAGCGGATGTTCCGATACGAATAATTTACTCATGGATTTCCCCTTTCTCAATCTTCGATCTGTTTGATTCTTCTGATATGGCGTTCATCATTGGAAAAAGGTGTTTCCAAGAATGCTTTTACGATCTCCAGTGCCAGACCAGGACCTGTCACACGTGCGCCCATAGCCAGAATGTTGGCATCGTTATGTTCTCTGGTTGCTTTTGCGGAGAACACATCGCCGCACAGTGCTGCACGGATGCCTTTGACTTTGTTTGCCACAATGGAGATACCGATGCCTGTGCCGCAGATGAGGATGCCTTTTTCACATTCGCCGTCTGCTACCGCATGGGCAACCAGTTTGCCATATACGGGATAATCCACGGATTCTTCGGAGAATGTACCGTAATTTTTATAAGGAATATTGTTTGCGTCTAAATAAGCGATGACTTCCTTCATCAGAGGGAAACCGCCGTGGTCACAACCAAGTGCTATCATTTTTCTTCTCCTTTCGCTTCAATGAAACGGTAACCGGCAGACTTCTGGAGCCGGTTCATGATTGCCAGCCCTTCCCCTTCCAGCGGGAATACTTCCGCGTATACCGTATCTGCTTCCAAGAAATCGAATTTGCGCAATACTTTAAACAGATTGGCGCCCACTTCCTCCAGATTTTTCCGACTGCCTACAGACAGGACAATGTCCGCTGTATAGCCGTCTTTGGATTCCTCTGTGGCAAGCACGCCGACTTTTTTCCCTGCTGCTTTTTCCTGTGCCGTCAGGGCATTGATCTTCGCCTGAACCCCTTCTCCACGCACCAGATACACTTCCGCTCTGGGGGAATAATGGGTATACTTCATACCGGGGGCTTTGGGACGCAGTCCTTCCTGGGGTTTCTGCAAAATGGCAGGGTCTACGGTCACTTCGCCCACAAAAGGCTCCATCATTTCCTTTGTGATGGCACCGGGACGCAGAATCATCGGAGGGGTCACGGAAACATCCACAATGGTGGATTCCAGTCCCCATTCTGCCGCGCCGCCATCGAGAATCATGTCAATCTTCCCATCCAGATCGAAAGCCACATGGGACGCCCTTGTGGGGCTGGGCTTGCCGGATGCGTTGGCACTGGGTGCCGCAATGGGCAGACCTGCCGCACGGATCAGCGCCATGGCAACAGGATGTGAGGGAAAGCGCACCGCTACCGTATCCAGTCCGCCAGTGACGGAATCAGGCACAATATCCGTTTTTGGGAAAATCATGGTCAATGGACCCGGCCAGAAAGCATCCATAAGTTTCTGCGCCGCCGCAGGAATCTCCCGCACAATGGGACGCAATTCACTGATTTGGGAGATATGCAGGATCAAAGGATTGTCGGAAGGACGACCTTTTGCCAGATAAATGCCTTTGCAGGCTTCACTGTCCAGACCGTTGCCTCCCAAACCATAAACCGTTTCTGTTGGGAAAGCAACCAGACCGCCTCTTTTGAGGATTTCAGCGCCTTCTGCGATGATGTCTGCATCGGGCTGCAGGGGGTCAACCTTGCGCAAAATGGTTTTCATAATCTTACAGGTTTGCTCCGCAGCATTTTTTGTATTTTTTGCCGCTGCCGCAAGGGCAAGGGTCATTGCGTCCGATTTTTTCGCCTTTGACGATGGTTCTGGAGCGTTTCTGTTCCAGTGTCAGACGTTTTCTTGCGTCTGCGTCAAAGATGCCGTCCCACTGGGGCAGCTGATACAGGTGTTCTGCATGGTATTCTACCATTTTCTTGAACAGACGTTCAAAGTCGATGTCCAGCACGATAGCTGTATCTTCTTCCAGTGTTGTCATTTCGTAAGGTGTAGGCAGTACATCGTTGATGCCATCCACGAAAGCCACGATTTCTTCTGTGGTCATGGAGAAACGTTCTGCCAGTTCTTTCACAGTACCTTCCAGCTTTGTCAGCTTATTTGCCAGAATATATTCATAGATGTGCTGTTCCTTGGGCAGGTATTCATCCCAAATCGCATCCACACTTCTGCCTTCTTTGGAAAATGCTTTTTCCATCCAGCTTTCATACAAACTCATATCATTTCTCTCCTTTAACTTTATCATCCATTCTTTCGCAAAAAACTTGCTCTTTGCAATCATAATATAATTTTGCCTGATTTGCAACAAAAAATAGCAATTCCGCCTCTGTGGCTCCTAAAAATCCGCAAAAAAACACAGGTACACTGTAAGGGGCATCTTCAGAAGAAAACAAAAAAAGCTGAAATTCTTATCATAACAGAGGATTTCAGCTTTCTTATTTTATGGAGATATTGGATATGTTTTCTTCTGAAGACAGCCGTCGCAATTTCCCTTAAGAAATCAAGAAAAAAATGCAATGTTTTCTTAAGGAGAATTTGCTTAAGCATCCTGTGTTTTTTCGGTCATACTGCCGCAGCAGCCAATTCTCTTTCGGAAAGCAAGCAGGTGCCCGGCGGCAAAAGTGCCGCAATCCGCTCCAGCAATTCTTTCCAGATGGATTTTTTCTCTTTTTTCACCGGCGGCTCCAGCAGCACGCCTGTGATGTCTTTTTCTCTGGCAAAGCGGCTGATGTAGGCTGCCACGTCCTGCTCACAGCACAGGCAGACCTGCCCGCCCAGCCGGCACCCATAATCAGCCAGCCGCTGCATTTCGTACATTTCTCCGCTTTCCAGTATATTTTCGCCCTGCGCTACATGCAAGATGTATAAATCCCCGTTGCCTGCCTTTGCGGCATCTTTGGCCAGTTCCATGAATCTTTTGGATTCTTTCCCCGCCGTTACCAGCACCAGTATGTTTTCTTTTTTTGTTTTCATGAAGGTTGCCTCCTTACATCATTCGCCAGTTTCCCTGTATGGCGAAAATTTTGTTTTTCAAAAGCTACCATACACTCCATGTTTATCATAACCCATAAATCTTAGAAAACACCGATGGTTTCTCTTAATTCTTTCTTACAAAACAAAAGAGAGGACTGGCTTTTGCCAAATCCTCTCTCAGGGTGTCGTCAAAGGCTCATTTCATGGGGACCTTTGACGAGTAGACAGAAGTATAAAGCCGAAGTTCCATCAGCTAAATGCCTTGAAACTCCGGCTTTTCCTCGTCAGAAGTGAATTCCGACTGCGGATTCCATTTGGGGAACCCCACACCGCAAGAGATGCGGACAGCCATTTATGGCTGGCATTTGCGAAGCAAATGTGTTGACCCTTTTGTTCCCCAACCCCTTCCGCGTTCTTGAAAAAGTGTAAAACTTAGTTTTTCTTCAGTCTGAGATAGAATCGGCTTTTGCCATATCCTCTCTGCTTTTATTCTTCTGTCAGGGTATCATCCTGCAAAGATTCGTCATCTAACTGGTTCTGTACATCGCTGTCATCCAGCACATCTTCTGTATCACTTGTCACATCTTCCGCAGGCATGTGTGTCACAGAGGGAGTACCATTTTCCAGTGTAAATGTAATGGTGTCGCCGTCTTCCAGCACAACATTGTCCCAAATCTGTTCTGTACCGTCTGTGAATGTCATCTGCACCTGCCAGCCGTTTTCCACCGCAGGCACCATACCATTCAGGGTAACAGGGACGGAAAAACCGTTTTTCCATTCGGATTCCTTCAGCATATTATCTGTCCAATCGTCTTCTTCTGTGGGACGAATTTTCAGGGCAGATGCGCCTTCCCCTGTTTCATTGATGAAAGTCATGTTGTAGGAAACTTCCTGCTGGGGCACTTCTTCTTTCCCACAGCCGGCAAAAGCCGCAACAGCACACATCAATGTCAATACCAAAACCAGTTTTTTTCTCATATTCCAAATCCTCATTTCTATCTTTCTTTATTCTGCTGTGTAGGGTTCAAATGTGATGCTGTTGATGATCACATCTTCCAGTGGTTTGGAATTTTCATCCACATCCACAGCAGCAATGGCATCCACTACATCCATTCCTTCAATGACCTGACCGAAAATGGTATAAGGGTTGCCGTAAACATATTCCAAATGCACTGCGCCGCCATGTTCCCGATAATAATCCATGACGCTTTCGGGATAGAGCTGGCTGAGTGTATAAAATTCATCGCCAATGGTAACGCCCATTTCTTCTTCGTTGTTGTCACGAGCATCTTCCAGGGCTTTCAGATAATCCTCTGTGACAGTCTTTGCCTGCACAATGAAGAACTGGCTGCCGTTGGTGTTGGGTCCTCTGTTTGCCATGGCAACAGCGCCGTTATAAAAATGCAGGTTCGGGGAAACTTCATCCTCGAAGTCCTCTCCCCAGCAACTTTCACCGCCAGTGCCTGTGCCTGTCGGGTCGCCAGTCTGAATCATAAAGTCCTCAATGACACGATGAAATGTGAGTCCGTCATAGTAGCCGTCCTTTGCCAGTGTTTTGAAGTTTTCCACTGCCTTCGGTGCTTCTTCGGGGAAGAAACGCATTTTTACCACGCCTTTGGAAGTGTCGATCACAGCGATTTCTTCACCTTCTTCGGGCATCTGCGCCTGCAGATTCACATATTCTGCTGTAGATTCTGTATCAGTTTCTGCATTTGTTTCATTGCCGCATCCTGCTGCTGTGAACATCAGAAGTCCTGCCAGAATCAAACTGATATATTTTTTCATCATTGTTTTCCTCCTGCCTGCTTTTTTCATCTCATACATGAGAAATATTGTATTACACGCAAAAAGTCTGTGTCAATTTGTTTTTCTTAAATGTTTATTAAAATTGGCGAATCAGGGACATGACTGCTTCCACGCCGTTATTCTGGGTACTCTTTTCCATGGCTGCAATATAGGTTTCCCTGTTTGCATAAAGTTCACGCACTTTTTCTTCCATGGTTTCCGCTGTCAGTTCTTCTTCCGGCAGCACCATGGCAAAGCCCTGTTTTTCGTAGGACGCAGCATTCAAAATCTGGTCGCCGCGGCTTGCCTTTGCGGAAAGAGGAATCAGCAGATGGGGCTTTTTCAGTGCCAAAAACTCGGAAATGGAGTTGCTGCCCGCACGAGCAATGATGACATCTGTCGCCGCAAACAGGTCTGCCAGTTCATCGGTGACATATTCAAACTGACGGTATCCCTTTGTGCCTTCCAGACTTTCTTCCTTATGACCTTTACCGCAAAGGTGGATGATGTCAAAATCCTTCAGCAAAGAAGGCAGACTTTCCCGCAGAGCGTCGTTGAGTTTCACAGCCCCCAGAGAGCCGCCCATCTGCAACAGAACAGGCTTTGTACCGTCAAAACCGCAGATTTCCAGACCTTTCTGTCTGTCGCCTTTGAACAGTTCCGCACGGATAGGTGTTCCCGTGTGGATACCTTTTTCCTTAGGAACATATTTCAGTGTTTCCGGGAATGTGGTGCAGACTGTTTTCGCAAAAGGCATCGCGATTTTGTTTGCCAGACCTGGTGTGATATCAGATTCGTGGATGATAACAGGAATCTTGTTTTTCTTTGCCCCCAGCACTACAGGCACTGCCACAAAGCCCCCTTTGGAGAATACCAAATCGGGTTTCAGCTTTTTCAGCAGTTTGGTGGCTTCGCTGACGCCTTTCACCACACGGAACATATCGGTGATGTTCTGTCTGGACAGATAACGGCGCAGTTTCCCTGTGGGGATGCTGTAATAAGGCACGCCTTCCGCCTCAATGAGTTTCTTTTCAATGCCGTTTTCGGAGCCGATATACAAAACTTCCCAGCCTTCCTGCCGCAGCAAAGGCAGGATTGCCAGATTGGGCGTCACATGGCCCGCTGTGCCGCCGCCTGTCAATACGATTCGTTTCATAGAGATTCACCCCTGTAATATACTATTTTTCACCGTTTCCTATCATAACAGAAAAAATGGGCAACTGCCAGAAGATTTCTGTTTTTTCTGAAAAAAAGGCGATTTTATGCAAGTCCCACCTTTCTTGTGCATAGATATGATAGAAAAAAAGCAAAGGAGACTGACGAACATGTACCCATATAATCGCAATACTCATTATTTTCAGCGGCAAAGCCTGACAGCGAGAGAAGCCAAAGACCCTGCCATTGCAGAACTGGCAGAGGACGATCGTCTGCTGGCACTGCTGAAAGTTGCCGCAGAGGAAACCGCCCAGCTTGCGAACCGCTACCGCCGGTTACTGACGGAAGCCCCTGTCCTCTCCCCCTCTGCCGATATGCTCAAATCCATGTATCTGGACGAGAAAAAGCATCTGAAAAACCTGCGGGAAGCCCTGTTTCTCATTACGGGAGAAACACCGGAAACCCCCAACGAGAGCCAGACACCATCCACACTGGAAGTCATCGACCCCAAAACTTATCTGGAGGAAACCCTTATGCAGGAACTGGATGCGGCAGATTTCTACCGGAATTTCTTTCTGGCAGTGCCTGACGGTGCCCTTCGTGACCTGTTTTTCGAGATTCTCACAGATAAGCAGAGCCATGCCAACGCATTGACCTATCTGTTCAGCAAATATTTTTGAACAAAAATCTGTGCAATCTCCTTCCTTTCGTGCTATACTGATAGCAAATCACATACGAAAGGATGAATACTTATGAGCGACTGTATTTTCTGTAAAATCGTGTCGGGGGAATTTGGCTCCGCCACTATATATGAAAACGATGAATTTAAGGTAATTCTGGACCGTTTCCCTGCCAACGAAGGTCATGTGCTGATTCTGGTGAAGGAACACGTTGCCAACATCTTTGAAATCGATCCGGACAAAGCCGGCAGACTGTTCCGTCTGGCTGCCATCATTGCCAGAGAAATGAAAGCAAGACTGGGCTTTGACCACATGAACGTGATGCAGAACAACGGCACCGTTGCCGGTCAGACTGTATTCCATTTCCATCTGCACCTGATTCCTCGTTATGAAAACGACGGCATCACCATTGCATACAAACCCATGGATCTGACAGACGAACAGATCGAAGACATGCGCAAAAAACTGGAAATGAGCCTGTAAACAGACACAAAAACCCCTTTCTTTTGAAAGGGGTTTTTTTATGCCTTTTTTGCGAAAAATTCACCAACAACCCCTAGAACTTCTGCACAAAACCTGCTTTTCGCCCCCTGCGCATCCTTCACAAAAATGCGTTTTTGCCCCATTTCTCCTTTGATTTTGGGCAAAAAACAGTGATACACTGAATACGAAGGGTTTTTCTGGGAAATCCTAAAAACAGCACAGGAAAAGCGAAAGGAGTGTTTTCATGTATCGAAAAGATCAGTTGGTTTTTTATGGTAATACAGGCGTATGCCGCGTAGCAGACGTTGCGCCCCTTCCCCAGCAAAAAGATGGCCGCCTATACTACACCCTGATTCCGCTTTTCTCCCCCTTTTCTGAAACCATCCACGTTTCCGTTTCCACCCGGGCATTCATGCGTCCCGTCATTTCTGCTGCTGAGGCAAAAAGCTATCTGGACAACATCAGCCACATCTCCGCGGAGCCTTTCCGCAGCCGGGACCACAAAGAAACAGCCAATCACTACAGCGAAATGCTGAACACCCACGACTGTATGCAGTATTTGCAGTTAATGAAATCCCTTTATCAGAAAATCGAAGAAAACGCCCGTGTGGGAAAACACATTTCGCAAACAGAACAGCGGTATCTGAAACAGGCGGAATGCCTTCTTTATGGGGAACTGGCGGCAGCTCTTGGCAAAGAACCGGGAGAAATCCGCACAGAAGTACAGCAGCGTTTTGCAGAAGAAAAGCAACTGGCGTAAAAAAAGACCATCGTTTCTACGATGGTCTTTTTTCTGGATGCGGATGACAGGACTTGAACCTGCACGGACGTAATGTCCACTAGAACCTGAATCTAGCGCGTCTGCCAATTCCGCCACATCCGCATATGCTTTTTTGAACTCGCTTGACTATCATACTATAAAACAGGTTCTTTGTCAACAACTTTTTTAAACTTTTGAAAAAGTTCTTTCAAAAATTACCAAACCCGCCTCATAAGGGTGATCCAGAAACCGCACCTCTCCTTTAGAACCGCGAAAACGAAATAACTTCCAAAGAATGGTCAAATCGCCGCCAGCCGCTAGAATCATCAGGGCACTCAGCCAAAACAAAGGCAAGTTTCCCCCAAAAATAGCCGCAATTGCCGGCAGAATCCCCAGCAGCACACAAGGCATGACCCCGCCAATGGCATACTGTCCCTTTGTCAATTCCTCCTGACAGGTGCAGTACGGTGTCAAAGAGTTCCACATGATGCCAAAGGAAATGGATTTCCATTTATTTTTTGCGAAAAAAGACCAGAACAGACCATGGATGGCTTCATGAACCACAAGGAGCAGGAAAAACAACACCAGCACCCCCAGCAGCATGGGGCTGGAAATGGAACCATGCCCATTTTTCCAGACAAAAACTGCCCAAAGCACCAACACAATGGGCAAAGCCAGCACCAACGCCATAACATTGGCATAAACCGCAGAAATAGTCAGGTCATGGGCTTCAAAGCCTTCTGCTTCCAATGCGGCTTTTTTCTCTAGGAACATTTCCTTCCGCTTCTGTTCTGCCGCTGTCAGTTTTCTTTCTTTTTCCTGTTGTTTTCTTCGATCCATGCTATCCGTGCCTCCCGATGGCTTTTCCCCATGCATTCCACTTCTTCGAGCTGTTGCTGAAAACATTTTGCCAGCTTTTCATTGCCCAATTTTTTGCATAAGTCCCGACCATAAGCCAGCATTTCCTTTTCCTGTTCGTATGTCTTTTCGTCGGCATTGTGGATAATCCAAGTATGCCCTTCCTCTCCGTAAATGAAAAGAAAGCCCATGAGCACATCTTTTTCATATACCAGTACAAACTGAGGGAATCCCGTTTCTTTGGAACGAGAAAGTGCTTCCAGCAATTCCTGCCGTTCTTCTTTTGTATCCACGGCACAGCCGATCTTCTTACCTTCCCGCAAAAAAACCTTGATTTCGTCTTTTGTCATTTCACGCATATTCCGAAAAGTCAGCATTTCTTCTCCTCCTCATCCTCCACAGGTGTACCGCAGAACTTGCAGTGCCCCCCATGGAACAGGACATAAGGGTCCAGCAAATTATAACAGACCCTGCATCTGCCATAACGGAGCATCACATAAATCACCATGATCACACTAAAGAATGCCGCGCCAAAGCAAAGCTTATCCCAATTTCCATACTGCAATATACCGCAAAGTATCGCCAAAATCAAAAACACCACTGCCAACGTCAACCACATCTTATATTTTTTCCGCAGTTTCTTCCATGTCATGGCAATCCCCCCTTTTTTTCATCATAGCATAAGTATGGAAGAAAAGCCATCTTCTAAACAAAAAACGGACATTTCCTGTCATGGAAACATCCGCTCTTTGATTTATTTCTTAGGTGGTACAGAGGAATTCATGTGAAGATCTCCCCGGCAGTAGGGGCAGAATTTCCCCTGATAAATGTCATGGATAGGCAATCGTCTGCCACAGTGACAGCAAACCCCATGGCGAAAATAAATAAACGCCGCCGCCGCAATGAAGGCAATGCCAATCCACATCAGTGGGCTTTTTCCAGAATAATCCCCTGTAAAAATCGTATAGATGACGCAGAACAAACCGATCAAACAACAAAAACGCATCCATCTTCTGGTTCTGTCCAAACTCATTTTCTTTCCTCCTAATCTGTCCTTTGAAAGCCTGAGATAAAAAAAGAGACCACTGCTTCTGCAATGGCCTTTTCAGATGCGGATGACAGGACTTGAACCTGCACGGACGTAATGTCCACTAGAACCTGAATCTAGCGCGTCTGCCAATTCCGCCACATCCGCATATTGTACTTTTTTCTGTACATGTTTTTCTTTGCTTAGTTAGAATACTATAAATTTATCTTCTTGTCAACACTTTTTGCTAAAAAATTTTCAAGTATTTTGTATATCATGCAAAACCGGGACAAAAACGTCTATTGCAGGTTGTTTCTCGTCCCACCGAAAACAAAAAAAATGACTTGCATTTGCAAGTCATTTTTTCTTGGATGCACCGAATGAGGATAAATCCGAACCCTCAACATCTGCCAGAGTGATAGTCTTGGAACCATCCTTATAGTTGAAAGTAAGGATTATCTTGTCCTCATAAAGATACACCGCATTTACAAAGCTGTCGATCAGCCTTTGCCGCTGTTCCCGCTTTGTCACATCAAACTTGCGGAAACGGTAAATGAAAAATGCTATCTGTTCTCTTGTAAGCAGGGGTTTGTGCATTTCTTCCTGCAAAATGCTGACTTCAAGCTGGCTTTTTGTTTCTTCCAACTCGTCCAGCCTTTGCTTGGTGGATGGGGTAAAAATCCCTGCTTGAATAGCGTTGAGCATATTGTTAATACCTTTTTCCGTTTCTGCAAGCTGTTTTTTCAAAAGTGGCAGGTCGGTGCTTTCTTTCTTCTGCAACTCCATCAGCGTATCAATCAGCCGCTCCATGACTTCATCATTCATAATTGCTTTCATGGTATAATTGACAACCAAATCTTCAATCCAGTCTTTCTTGACCGCTTTCTTGTCACAGAGCTTCTTTTTCTTAGTATTCACACAGCGATAATAACGGTGTACTTTCATTGTATGGCTTGTGCCGCTTTCTCCCACCATGAAAGAGCCGCATTTCCCACAGTACAGCTTCGTTGTCAAAAGGTAATCATCCTCGGCTTTGTGACGGGCAGGAGCTTTTTTGTTCTTTGCCAGCCGTTCCTGTACCCGTTCAAACAACTCTTTCGGGACAATCGCCGGAATACCGTCCTCCTTGACTACATCACGATAGCTGTATTCTCCCATGTAACGGCGGTTCTTTAGCAGGTGGTTCATAATATTCAATGTGATTTTCCCGCCACGAATGGAACGCATACCCCGGCTGTTTAACAGATTGACAAGTTCCTGCATGGTCGCACCCTCGCTGTACTTTGTAAACATTTCCAGTACCACCGGGGCGGTCTTGGGGTCGATTTGATAAAACTGCTGTTCGTCAATGTAATATCCCATCGGGACAGTACCGCCATTGTATTTACATTTCAGCGCATTGTCAGTCAGACCTCGAATAACCTTTTCAGAAAGTTCCGCAGAGTAGTATTCTGCATAGCCCTCCAGCATAGCTTCCAGAATAATTCCCTCGCTGCCCTCGGAGATATTTTCCCTTGCGGAAATGACTTTCACACCGTTCTTTTTCAAGAGATTTTTGTAGCGTGCGCTATCATAACGGTTTCGTGCAAAGCGGTCTAATTTCCAGACAAGGACAACATCAAACAAGCCCTTTGCGCTGTCTTTAATCATCTTCTGAAATTCAGGGCGGTTGTCCGTTTTTGCTGATAAAGCCCGGTCAATGTATGTTCCTAAAATCGTGATACCGTTTCGTTCTGCATAATCCTTACATTCTCGCAACTGCCCCTCAATACTTTCTTCTCGTTGATTATCGGAAGAATAGCGGGCGTAGATCACACCTTTCATTTATCCACCTCCATCATTTGAAGAAGCGTCTGCTTTAACTTTTTACTCATTGGCGATTGCGGGTCAAAACACATTTCAATAAACTGCCGCATTTCCTCACTGCCCGTTGCAATTTTAGGGCGGTATTCGTACAGCTTGCCTTGGGGCTTATCCGTCCGGGCAAACAGGTAATCCATAGACACATCAAAATAATCTGCATACTTCACAAGCGTTTCCAAAGACGGAGCAGATTGTCCCTGTTCATAGCGGTTAATGCTGGACTGTTTTACTCCCAGCAAATCCGCCATCTTTACCTGTGACAGTTTCACGCTCTCCCGCAATATCCGCAGACGTTCTCCCAATTCTTTCATAGCTGCGACCTCCCTGTTTTCTCTGTGCTTATTATAACATTTATGCGTTTTATTTTCAATCCGCAATAAGCATAATTATTATGATAAATGCTCGCATAAAGAGCAGAGGAAACAGGGAATGCAGCACCAAAATAAGCGGTCAATCTGACTGTGATGTTACAGCAGACTGAAACCGCTTATTTTTGCGTTTTGCGGGGAATGTGGGTACACATGACCGCAAAACAGGGTTTCCAAAGGGTATCCCTTTGGCACACGACTTTGCTTGCAAAGTGTAGTGTGTTATACGCTCTGTCGGCGTTGCTGCGAAAATGAAGTTGCCGGGGGAGGGCAAGTACATTTGAAGTAGCAAGAAAACAGGGCTGTGGTTGCATGGCGTAAAGCCGCAAATACAGGGCTGGTTTCAGCAGCAGACAGGGCGTATAGGAAAGCCCCCGTCCATCGTCCCACGTCGGACTTCGGGACAAAATGTCCCGAACTTGTGGACACACTCACGAAAAAGCGGGTGGGTTTTTCTCTCAAAATTGAAATGGGCGGGAAGCCATTTTAAGGGCTTTCCCGCCTTGATTGCCTATCAGCAAAGGTAGGCGAAACTGTCAACGGCGGCGCATTTATGCGCCGTTCATCTTGACCGTTGACTGGATCGGCTGGCTTTGCGATTTCCCATCACTTTAATAAATGCGTTTTCTTCTCAATCGTCGCTTTTACGAGCAAAACTGTTTTGGGATTGACAATCAACATTTCGTAAAACTGGCAATACGAAAACCAAAACGGCAACCGCAATAATCCCTATTCCACAAAGTAAAAACCATTTTTCCACACCAATTCGTTCTGCAAAAATACCGGAACACAGCAAACCCAGCGGCATGGCAAAGGACATCACGCTTCCGAGCAATGAGAAAACCCGTCCCAGATATTCTGGTGGAAGCTGCTCTTGAAACAAGGCGTTTTGTACTCCGTAAAATGGAGAAGTTAATCCCATGACTGTACAACAAATTACAAATATAAAAACGCATTGGTGGGCAGCAAACCGGAAATCGCAATGCTTACCCCCATCACAAGAACCGATAGACCGATTGAAAAAATCCGGTTCTTGAATCCACCCCAAACGCTGAGCAAAATTCCCCCTGCAAGCATACCGCCTGCAAAAGCAATTTCTGCTATGGACGCATGGGTAGGTGTTCCACGAAAGTATCCCATGCTCATTAAAGGGTACAATGCACTGATAGGCATAAAGAAAAACATATATGCCGTTCCAATCCAAAGTAATGCGAACAAACCCTTGTTTTTCTTTAACTCAAAATATCCCTCCTTCATATCCCGGAAAAAGCTGTTTTGGCTTTCGCCTGGGCATATTGGCGGATTTGGAATCGACAGAACCGCAACAACGCCGCAAGCCAGAACTGCGCCGATAATATCCAATAGAATAATCGTGCTTAATGACCAGACACTATATAAGAAAGCGGCAGCGGCTGGGCTGATCAGGGACACGGCGGCCTGCATGGTCTGATTATAACCGGCACATTTGGTTAGCTGGTCTTGCGGAACCATAAGCGGTGTAACTGCGCTGGACGCAGGAGAATGAAAAGCGTTGCCGATACTTCTGACAAATAAGACCAGCATAATGAGCCATATGGGCAGTTCCATAAACACTGAAACGACTGCCAGAAATCCTCCTGTTGCGGCAATCATAAGGTCTGCTCCGATCATCACTCCTTTGCGGCTATGGCGATCCACAAAAGTCCCTGCAAAGGGGCCAATCACAGCTTGAGGAAGAAAGCCCATCAAGGTTGCAATGGATAAGACCATAGCGGAATTTGTTTTTGCTGTGAGATAGAATATAATGGACATTTGCAAAATCCCACTTGTAATGAGAGAAACGCTCTGTCCCGCCAGCATAGTAAAATACTTCTTTTTCCAAAATTTAGTTTCTGTTGTCATATCAATACCTCCTGTTTTTGTCACATACTCTTTTCTGCGCAACAAAAAGCAGATATATGCTCCACTATGGGCATATACCTGCATAACAAAAGGCACGACAAGAAATACTCTATGACAATCATTGTCATAAAGGATTGACCTACGTGTTTCTCTGTACGCACGACAAAAAAGCCCATCACATGGAATGAAAAACCGACTTTTTGTTGTTTATTAGCGTACAAAAATTAACACACGTAAGCCTCCTTTCAACTTCAAACTGATTGTCAGAATATCATATAACAGATAGATTGTCAATCAGTTTGAAAAATTTTTGAAGTGGATTGGTTTGTTTATAACTGAAAATCTAATTTCTTTGAACTTGCAGGGAATGGAATGCTCCGCTTACTTTTTTAGCCCTAACAATTATAATATCTGGAATTTCCTTGTTAAAATAGCATTCTTCATAAAAACCATCAATTACAAAACCAGTGTCAAAACACATATTAAAAATATCCTGCAAAGAACGATGATAGTAACATTGCTTTTGTGGTTGTCCTTCAATCGCAATATCGTAGTAGCTGTGTGGTGTCATGTATTTATCTGTCAGTGTAACAAAGCACGGATGCTGTGTTGCAAATACAAAAACTCCATTATCCTCAATCAAATTGTAAACAGCGGTAAAAAGCGGCTTAATATCGGTAATATCCATGACCGCCATATTTGAAACCGCTTTTGTGAACATCCTGTTTCTTTTTAACGTCTTCATACTGATTTCATTAGTGGCATCTGCTACGTAAAATTCAATTCTATCAGTATTGTGTTTTCTTCGTTTCTTTGCCAGTTCAATCATTTTTTCACCATAATCAAAGCCAACAACTGAAATGCCTTTTTCAGCAAGATATGCCGAATAGTTTCCGTTTCCACACGCAATATCTAAAATATAATCTGAGGAATTGGGATTTAGAAGTTCTGTGACCTTTGGACGGACCACGTTTCTGTGAAAATCATTTGATTCATCACCCATTGTATAATCCCAAAATTCAGCATTTTGATCCCATATCATTTTACTTTCTTCTTTTGAGTATCGCATAATTCCTCCTTCAATTAGAAGTTTTCTATCTATTCAATAGGCAAATTATGTTGTTTCAAAAAGGAAAGTTTATCCCAGTAACCTCTTTGAAATTAAATTTTCCCGTTCACAACATGGAAAAATCCGCAGCCTCTTAATCCTAATGGGTCTCTCCATTCTAAAATTGCCCACTGCCCATCTTCAAATATATTTTCTACAATGGCTGTCATATCAGCTGTGGTAAATTCTGTTGTGAACATTTCTCTGATTGCCTCTATCCCAATCACCGGTTCATTTGTTACCTGATGATTGGTTGCGTTATCATGGTACAGACTCACGATTGCCTCAACATCGTGGTCGTTAAAAGCATCTACCCATTTACATACTACTTCTTTTGGTCGTAACATCATGATTTCCTCCATCTATCTTTGTTTCCTTGCCTGCCAGTTCAATCATTTTCTTCGCCAACTGCTGGAACTGCCCGGCAGTTTCCTCGTCCATCGGAAGAAGCTGCCCGACCCGTCCGGCAATCATAGCGGTCACATCATCCATAGAAAGCGGCTCCTGCTGGTGGTTTTTCATGGCTTCCTGCATAGTTTGGAACATGGCAGCGGTAATGGTTTCTCCCGGCTGCTCGCCGCTGTCCATCTCTTTCTTAATGTCCCGCAGGATAGCAAGGAACACATTCTTGATTTTCTCAATCTCTGCTTCATGGTCGCCCATTTTCTGTGCGTTCAAGAACTGCAAGTCCTGTCTTGCTTCTGCCCGGTGTTCCGGGTGTTCTTTCATCAGATCAGACAGGGAAGCCGTTGCCATTTCAATAAGCTGGTTTCGTGCCATAATGCCCTTTGCCGCTGTGTCCTGAAAATAAATCCGTATCAAATCTATCAGTTTCGGGAAGTTCCTGTGTTCCAGCAAGCGATTTAGGATTTGCACATCCACAGCACCCGTCACAAGCCCTTTGACTGCTCCCTCGGACAAGCCCAGCTCGGATATATCATAGCTTTTGCGGACGCTGATATTGGATAGCCCCAGTATATAGTCGGTGGACACCTTAAATTCCTTTGCCACACCAATGAGAATATCGCTGCTGACTGTCCTTGTTTCGCCGCTGACAATGCGGCTCAGCTGGGAAGCGGAAACGCCGATCTTCTCTGCAAGTTCTTTTTGTTTGATTTTGTTTCCGTTGCATAGGTCAGAAATCCTCTGTCCGGGTGTTCCGGGTAAAGCCATAGTATGCACCTCCTCCGTATAACTCTATTATACAGCAAAATTGCAAAAATGCAATTTTAAAAGTGTAAACTTCACAGAAATGCAATTCTCGCAAAATTCCGAGGATTGCATTTTTTTCGTGTAGACTTAGGGTAGTTCATCGATGAGCTGCACCTTGAAAACAGAATGACCGTCCGAAAAAGGAATATTTCTCCCGGCGAAGTATCGCATTTGCGTACCAACGGAGAACACACGCCGCAGAAATGGGGCAGGAAGCCTTTTCGGGGAAAACGGCAATCAGACAAAGCGGAGGACACACATGGAAAACAATCTCAAAAAGCTGCCGCCGTTGGAGCGCAAGCCGGACGGCTCTCTGTACCGCATGACCCCAGCACAGCGGAAACGGGCAAACGCCTTGATTCGCCGGGAATGTTGCAGCTATGACAGCGGCAACTGCATTGTGCTGGATGATGGCGATACCTGTATCTGTCCGCAGACGATTTCTTTCTCGGTCTGCTGCAAGCATTTCCGCTGGGCTGTCCTGCCGCTGGATCGGACGCTGGAAGCAGAGATTTTCCGGGATAAGGACACAAAACGGTGTATTGTCTGCCGGAGAGCTTTTGTTCCCGGCTCTAATCGGGCGAAATACTGCCCGGATTGTGCCGTCAGCGTTCACAGGCGGCAGAAAGCAGAAAGTGAACGGAAAAGGAGGGCGTGCGTGGACAATTAGGGGCGAAAAAATCCTGTATTTATGGGGCTTTCCGAACACCAAACCAGGGCAGGTGGTATTCTTTATCGCTAACTCTCAAAACAGGGCTTCTAATTGTCCATAAGACACTATGACGAAGTTTATCTATCACTACCAACAGGAACGGGCGCAGAGCTTCACCCAGCTTCCCAATTTCCTGTTTGAAGCACCAACCTATCAGCCATTATCCAATGAAGCAAAGCTGCTGTACGCCTTTATCCTGCGCCGGGCAGACCTATCCCGCAAAAATGGATGGGCTGACGAGTACGGACGGATTTACCTGTACTATCCCATCTGTGAGGTAGTGGGCCTGCTTCACTGTGGGCGGCAAAAGGCAGTCAACACCCTGCGGGAATTACAGTATGCAGAGCTGATCGACATCAAGAAACAGGGCTGTGGAAAACCCAACCGCATTTACCCAAAATCCTATGAGGGCAGTTCCAATCTCTGACTTCTTGAATTTCCATTTTGGTACGCCGGAGAGCTGAAAACCGTACTTGACGAGTACAAAAATCAGCCCTCTTGGAGTACCGAAATCGGACGGTATAGAAATACAGAGATTAAAATGATTTATTTATATCGATTCCATTCCAATCCTATCAGAGCTATTTGGGGCGGGATTTTCCTTGTGGAAAACCCCGGGAACGGAAGGGAAAGGAACGAGGAAAGGAGTTTATGGCACAACACGCAATTTTGCGATTTGAAAAGCACAAGGGCAACCCGGCAAGACCGCTGGAAGCCCATCACGAAAGGCAAAAGGAACAGTACGCCAGCAATCCCGACATTGACACCAGCCGGAGCAAGTACAATTTCCACATTGTCAAGCCGGAGGGCAGGTACTACCACTTTATACAGAACCGTATTGAACAGGCAGGCTGCCGTACCCGTAAGGACAGTACTCGGTTTGTCGATACGCTGATTACCGCCAGCCCGGAGTTTTTCAAGGGCAACCCCCCAAAGGAGATACAGGCGTTTTTTCAGAGGGCGGCTGACTTCCTCATTAACCGGGTAGGCAAAGAAAATATCGTGTCGGCGGTGGTACACATGGACGAAAAAACACCCCATCTGCATTTGGTCTTTGTTCCACTGACGCAGGACAACCGGCTGTGTGCAAAGGAGATTATTGGGAACAGAGCCAACCTCACAAAGTGGCAGGACGATTTTCACGCCTATATGGTGGAGAAATATCCAGACTTGGAGCGTGGAGAAAGTGCCAGCAAGACAGGCAGGAAGCATATTCCCACCCGGCTGTTCAAGCAGGCGGTCAATCTCTCCAAACAGGCAAGAGCTATTGAAGCCACGCTGGACGGCATTACCCCGTTCAATGCAGGGAAGAAGAAAGAGGAAGCCCTCTCCATGCTGAAAAAGTGGTTTCCCCAGATGGAGAATTTCTCCGGGCAGCTCAAAAAATACAAGGTCACGATAAGTGACCTGTTAGCTGAAAATGAAAAGCTGGAAGCAAGAGCCAGAGCCAGTGAAAACGGCAAGATGAAAGACCGTATGGAACGGGCGAAGCTGGAAAGCGAACTACAGAACATTCAGAAACTTGTTGACCGTATCCCGCCGGAGGTGCTGGCGGAATTGAAACGGCAACAGCGACACACAAAGGAAAGGTGATTGATTATAAGCAGATTTTTACGCCGCCCCTATGCGGCATTGTACCTTGACAACTGAATAAAGAAAGGCGAGCTATGGCAGAAAAGCACTCGGACAAAATCCCACAGTATGAGATAAATGCCCTTGCCCGGTGCTTGCTTCCCGAAATTCAGAAATTCTTTGCCAGCCCGGAGGGGCAGAAAGAATTTGAAGAATGGAAAGCACAGAGGGCAAAGGAAGCAGAACAACATAAAAGCGTATAACAAAAGCGGCGGTATCGTTATGATACCGCCGCTTTTGCTTTAGCATAGATATACTAAAAATCCGAATCCGTCCCCGATTGGAACCGGGTTCGGATTATCATGGTCTGGTGCGGATGACAGGACTTGAACCTGCACGGGCGTAATGCCCACTAGAACCTGAATCTAGCGCGTCTGCCAATTCCGCCACATCCGCATATCTGGTTTTGTGTCTTGCTGTTTTCAGCTGACTTGGATATCATAATACAAAACCAGAACTTTGTCAACACTTTTTTTTCAAATTTTTTAACAGAACAGCGGAACCAGCACCGGCATAGCCAATGTGCAGATGACACCGCTGACGAAAGCCAGTATGGCTGTCTTACTGTCTGTATACTTACTCAACAGGGGCAATGTGGTATCCATAGCCGTTGCGCCTGCGGGGGCAATGGCTGTATAGACGTTTCTGCCTGCCAGCACAGGCACCAGCAGAAATGTCAACACTTCCCGGAACACATTGGACAGGAAGGAAATGGTACCGCCAATGGGATTGCCTGCCTCTGTCATGAGGATACCGGACAGGCTGTACCAACCCAAACCGGAAGTGATGGCAAGACCTTCCTTTACATCCATACGCAGAATCATAGCGCAAACTGCGCCCCCTGCCAGAGAGCCCAGAATGACCCCCAGAGGAATCACCAGTATCCGCAGACCCATCCGGCGAATCTGCCCAAATACTTCCCGGTTCACGCCCATATCAATGCCCACGGAAAAAAGCAGAATCAACAGCATATAAGAAGATGCCGTATCCAGAAAGCCGCTGACGCCCTCCGGCATGACGACACCTGCGCCGATGCCCAGCACAAGGGCAATGAGAATCGCTTTGCTCATTCATTTGCCCCCTTCCGCAAAAACACCTTTGTCAGCAGATACACCACCACAATGGAGCCAATCACCGCCAAAACCGCATACAACAAAGCCTTGCCGCCCAAAGACGGCAAAGCCTGTATGATGTCACCATTTCTGCCGATGCTGACGCCCATACAGAATATGAGCAGCATCAGCCAAACAGTTTGCAGTTTGGCGTTGATCTTCAGTCCTTTTTCTTTGAGGATGCCGCGGAAGCCCACAACAAACCCCAAAGCCAGTACAATAAATATCTTCGCCATAAGTCTTATACCTGTTTCATCAGATCGACCACTTTGTCGATTTCTTCTCTTGTTACATATTTATGGGTAGCAAAACGCATGATGCCGTTATCTTCACCGTTGATGATAACATCATGTTTTGCCATATAGTCCACCAGTTCCGCGGAGGACAGAGGATAATCTTTCAAACGGAAAAATACCATATTAATCTGCTGTCTTTCTTTATAAACTTCCAGACCTTTCACACCGCAAAGGGCTTCTGCCATGTATTTTGCATTGTCATGGTCTTCCTGCAGGCGTTTGCTCATGACATTCAGGGCGATTTTGCCTGCTGCCGCAAGGATACCTACCTGACGCATACCGCCGCCGATGATTTTACGTTTTCTTCTGGCAACGGCAATAAATTCCTTGCTGCCCACCAGTACAGAGCCTACAGGTGCGCACAGACCTTTAGACAGGCAAACGGAAACGCTGTCCGCATACTGCGCGATTTCTTTTGCTTCTACACCCAAAACGGTAGCTGCGTTGAAAATACGTGCGCCGTCCAGATGGATAGGCAGGTGGTATTTGTCAGCCAGTTCTCTCACGTTCTTCATGTATTCCAGACTTCTTACCTGACCGTCGGAATCGGCATTTTCATAGGTAATCAGTGCTGTTTTGGGCTGATGGATGTCCTCAGGGTCTTTGCGGATATATTTTTCGATGATATCCAGAGGCATTTCCCCACCCACATTCTGAACAGTACGCAGCTGTGCACCTGCGATGATAGCAGCCGCCCCTGCTTCATGGGCTACGATATGGCAGTTATCAGGCAGAATCACTTCTTCCCCACGGTTCACATGGGTAAACAGTGCCAGCTGATTGCTCATCACGCCGCTGGGTACAAACAGACCAGCTTCCTTGCCCATGATTTCCGCTGCCAGCGCTTCCAGTTCGTTTACAGTCTGGTCATCGCCATAAACGTCATCGCCCACAACAGCTTCATACATGGCTTTCCGCATTTCCTCGGTGGGCACCGTTACGGTGTCGCTTCTCAAGTCGATTTTTCCGTTAATCATTCTGATTACGCCTCCCCGGTCATTTTTTCTCTGATTGCGTCGATTTCTTCACTTTCAATGTATTCGTCAAAGGTCATCTGTCTGTCGATGATGCCGCCAGGCAGAATCTCGATGATTCTGTTTGCAATGGTCTGTGTGAACTGATGGTCATGGGAATCGAACAGCAGTGTGCCTTTGTATTCCATAAGACCTTCGTTCAGTGCGGTGATGGATTCCAGATCCAGATGGTTAGTGGGTTCATCCAGAATCATAACGTTTGCGCCGCTCATCATCATTTTACACAGCATACAGCGTACTCTTTCCCCACCGGAAAGCACGTTTGCTTCTTTCAGGGCTTCTTCGCCGCTGAAGAGCATTCTGCCCAGCCAGCCACGGATATCCGCGTCATACTGTTCCCCTTCTTTTGCGAAAGGACGCAGCCATTCAATCAAAGAATCATGGCAGCCGTCGAAGTATTCCGCATTGTCTTTGGGGAAGTAAGCTGTCTTTGTGGTAATACCCCATTTGAAAGTACCTTCATCGGGTTCCAGCTCACCCATGAGGATACGGAACAGTGTAGTTCTTGCAATTTCGTCTTTGCCTACGAAAGCAACTTTGTCATTAGGACGAATCATAAAGCTTACGTTATCCAGCACTTTTTTGCCATCAATGGTCTTGGACAGACCTTCTACCAGCAGTACGTCATTGCCCACTTCTCTATCCTGTTTGAAGCTGCAGAAAGGATATCTTCTGGAAGAAGGTTTGATGGTATCCATCTGCAGGTTATCCAGCAGTTTTTTACGGCTGGTTGCCTGTTTTGCTTTGGAAGCGTTAGCGCTGAAACGCTGGATAAATTCCTGCAATTCTTTGATTTTCTGTTCCACACGTTTGTTCTGGTCTTTCAACTGACGCTGGGTCATCTGTGTATAGCTGTACCAGAAATCGTAGTTACCAACGAACATGGTGATTTTGCCATAGTCGATGTCGGCGATGTTGGTACAAATCTTATTCAGGAAATGTCTGTCGTGGGATACGACAATCACGGTATTTTCAAAGTCCATCAGGAAGTTTTCCAGCCATTTGATGGCGTGCAGATCCAGATGGTTGGTAGGTTCGTCCAGCAGCAGAATGTCAGGATTGCCGAAGAGCGCCTGTGCCAGCAGGACTTTCACTTTCTGAGTACCAGTCAGTTCTTTCATTTTTACATAATGGAATTCATTGGTAACACCCAGACCATTCAGCAGGATTTCCGCGTTGGATTCGGCAGACCAGCCGTCCAGCTCCGCAAATTCCCCTTCCAGTTCGGAAACCTTGATGCCGTCTTCATCGGAAAAGTCCTCTTTTGCGTAAAGGGCTTCTTTTTCCTTCATAATGTCATAGAGACGTTTGTGACCATACAGAACAGTTTCCACAACCTCAAATTCGTCGAACATGAAGTGGTCCTGTTTCAGTACTGCCATACGTTCGCCGGGGGTGATGAATACAGAACCTTTGTTGGGTTCCAGTTCCCCTGCCAGTATTTTCAAAAATGTGGACTTGCCGGCACCGTTGGCACCAATGAGTCCGTAGCAGTTGCCTTTGGTAAAGTTGATGTTCACATCATTGAACAGTACGCGTCCGCCGTACTGTAAGCTTACACCTTGTGCTGCGATCATGTTTGTTTTTCTCCTTTTCTCTGTTCTTTTTGACTCAAATCTTTCCTATTATAGCGCATCTGCCCCGCAAAATATAGCCCAAATCCATGATTTTTGCATTTTTGCAGGATTTTTGCCCCAAAAAAAGACGGTCATGTATGTTTTTTCATACACAACCGTTGAAAATCTTTTTTTCTTACGCCGCATCACTTTCGTTCATGCTGGTGATTTCCTGTTCATAATTGATGGCGCCCTGAGCTTCTGTTGGAATTTCGATGGACTGCACACCATTGAGATCGGAAATATCCATGGTCACACCGTATTCCTGTACGGTAATGCCTGCGCTGTCTGCCTGCAATTCTTTCAGTACATTGTTTGTCACTGTCTGCAATGCATTGCCCAGATCCATATGACAGGATACTGCTTCGCCTGTATCTTCTTTGAATACGAAGGTCACAGGAACATCTGCCACGCCTTCATAATAATTTTCCGCGATGCCGCTCATACCAGCCAGCTGCAGCAGTTTTCCGCCTTCCACAACGGCATATACATCCGCTGCCGGCAATGTGCCCTGCAGTGTCACCTGTTTGTTTTCTCTTGCTGTTTCCTGCCAGCCAGATGTATGCTGCAGGAGTGTGATCATATTTTCCCGCACATCATAAATCTGTACGGAATCCAGTGCCGCATCTTTTTCCAAAGACATTTCTGTCCACTGGTTGTTATAATTCATAAACAGATTCACATTGGTATCTTCCGCTTCCAGATACCGCTGTGTGGAATAACTCTGTCCGCCTGCAGCGTTCAGGGTCTCTGTGATCTGCATACAGAAAGGTTCCTTGATCTGGGAAACCGTTACTTCTGTGCTGTCATTGCTGCCCTGCATATTGGAAACCACATTGACCGCGCCTTTATAACTGCTCGCTTCTTCCAAGCTCTGGAGCGCCGCTGTTGCATATTCTGCGGGAGTCATTCCCGTCTGCGTTGTATTCTCCGCATTTTCGGGTGTTCCGCAAGCTGCCAGACAAACAACCGCAGTGGCAGCCAAACAGATTTTTGCTGCTCTGAAAAAGTTCTTCATTTCCTAACCCCCTATCCTACGCAATTTCTGCATGGGTATCCTTTCTGTTTTTATTGTAGCGAAAAACAGTTTTCATTGCAAGGGGAATGCCAATGTTTCAGAAAAATATAAGAATTTCGCTTCTTTCTTGTAAGATTTCCTCCACTGACCCTCTGTTCTTCCCCTGAGAACTACCCCTTTGCTCCACTTTTTCCTTTTCCAAAATTTCAAAAAAAGACTGCCCAATCCCCCCGGAAAGACAGTCTTTTTTTATTCCGTTCTATCTCATCATCTCGTATAACACCCTTAACAGGTCTTCATCTTCACAAACGTGAGCGAAAACAGCATCCCTGCGGCTGCAAAATTCCCGGAGGGCTGCCCGTTGTTTCATGAGGGCTTTTTTGTACGCAGCTGCCATGGCTTCGTTCAGCTCCAGATCTCTGGTTTCTCCCGTTTCCGCATCCACCAGACGAACAGCGCCGCCAACTTTCGGTTCTTCCTCCTCCTTAGAAAGAACCTGTACCAGCAAAACCTCCTGTTTTTTCTGCTGGAGCAGCTTCACCGTATCTTCGATGCCATTGTCTGTCATAAAATCGGAAATCACAACGGCAATGCCACGCCGCAAAGGACCGCATCCCATGGCTGCGGACAAAGGCGCAGTCCCCCCGACTGCTTCCAGTTTGTCCAGAAAATCCACGGTTTCCAGAAAACGTCCCTTTTGTGCCAGATTCCGCTTCTGTGCCCGGAGGGTATCCCCAAAGGCAAACAGATGCACCTGATCGCCGCCGCAAAGACCTACATAGGCAAAAGATGCCGCCAGTTTCTTTGCCGCTAGAAATTTTCCATCCTGTTCCATGGAACGGCTGCAATCCAAAAATACATGGACAGAAGCCTGTTTTTCCTCCAAAAACAGCTTCAGATACAGTTTGCCGAAACGGGCAAAACCATTCCAGTCTACCCGCCGCAAATCGTCTCCGGCAGCATATTCCCGGTAATCAGAAAATTCCAGAGAGCTGCCCTTTGCCATGGAACGTCTGGCGCCGCTGTAACCGTCTGTGGAAAGGCGGTGTTTCAAGCGGATTGCCATTTCTTTCAGCCGTTTCAAATATTCTTTTGTCAGTGCTTCCCTGAGTGTTTCCATTTCAATACAACGCCTCTATAATTTCGTCGGGAGTTTTTCCCTCTGCCATGCCTTCAAAGTTCAGGAAAATACGATGTCTGAGGGCAGGTTTTGCCGCCTGCTTGATGTCCTCATAAGCCACATGATAGCGTCCTGCCAGCAGGGCAAAAATTCTTGCCGCCTGCAAAACTGCCTGGGCACCTCGAGGGCTTGCCCCATAACGCACATACTGCCGCACCACTTCCGGCGCTTCGGGATTTTCCGGATGGGTTTTCAAAATCAAATCCATCAGATATTCCGCTACGGGTTCCGCTATAGGCACCTGCTGAGCAATTTCCCGCATCTGAAGGAGTCTTTTGCCGTCCATAACCTTGGATGCCCGATGAACTTTGCCGTCGGTGGTGGAAAGGACGATCTTCATCAATTCCTCTTTATTTGGGAAAGCCACATCCAGCTTGAACAGGAAACGGTCCATCTGGGCTTCCGGCAGCGGATATGTGCCTTCTGTTTCCAGTGGGTTCTGGGTTGCCAGCACAAAAAACGGTTCTTCCAGACGGTATGTCTGACTGCCGCCAGTGACCGTATGTTCCTGCATGGCTTCCAGCAGTGCTGACTGGGTCTTTGGTGTGGCGCGGTTGATTTCGTCTGCCAGCACCAGATTGGCAAAGATAGGACCTTTGCGGAATACAAAGGACATATTGCCATTTTCTTCCCGGTTCATGACCGTTGTGCCCGTTACATCGGCAGGCATCAAGTCCGGCGTGAACTGGATTCTGGAAAAATGCAGGTCAACAGCGTCCCCCACGGCTTTGACCAGCTGTGTTTTCCCCAGACCCGGCATGCCTTCCAGCAGCACGTTGCCCCCCGCAACCATTGCTGTCAGCACATTCCTGACCAGTTCTTTCTGTCCGATGATCACGCTGCCAATCTCTTCTTCCACCCGAAAAAAATCTGACGCAAATTGCTGAATCTTTTCTTCTTCCATGGTTTTTCCGCCTTTCTGACCGATTTTTCTTTATTATAAACAGCAAAAAAATCCCCGTCAACGCGCTGGGAAAAACGTAATCTTTTCGGCGGAAAAAATTATGTTTTTCTTAAACTTCTGCCCTTGTTCCCGCTTTGGTTTCCATATATAATCGTTATCATGTGGAAAAAAGATGGAGAAAATCCCATTTTTCTCTCACATTCCCCCACCATCGCAGACGCTTCCGAAAATTTTTACAAAAACCATATGGCACATTCCATAAAATCATAGTATAGTAGGATAGAATGGAATCACGAAATATAAAGGAGCGCAACAACATTGAAAAAATGGGATTGGAAAAAAACAGATCAACCTTATTTTAAAATTGCTGTATATGTGTTCGCGGTACTGGCAGCCACAGTGCTTTTTGAAAAAGTTGCAGGCAACCTGCCCAGCATCAGCAATACCATACATACATTTCTTACAGTGACACAGGGTCTGTGTCTGCCGTTTCTCATGGGCTTTATGATTGCCTATGTCATGAATCCCTTCATCAATTTCTTTGAACGGCATACCATGAAGAATAACTCTTTTTTCCAGCGGCATCCACGGGTGACCCGTGCGGTTGCCATTACGCTGATCTACACACTGGTCATTGGCGGCATCATCTGGATCGCCATTTATCTGGTGCCAGAGATCAAAACATCTGTCGTCAGCTTCGCAAAACAGCTTCCTGTTTATACGGCAACACTGAACCAGAAGATCGAAGATTTGTTCATGCAGGTGGATTTCATCGACGGGGAAGATGTAAACAACATCATCAACCGACTGCTGACACCGGTTCTGGGTGTTTCCGAAAACTTGCAGGCAGGCAGCGGCGAATTGGCATTCCTTCAGGATTCCGACGGAATTTCCAAAATGCTGACCACATTCATCGGCAATGTCTTTACCATGGGACGTTTCGTATTCAATCTGATCATGGCCATCTTCATTGCCTTTTACATGCTCTTTGACAAAGAAAACTTTCTGCGCCAGCTGCGGAAAGTCATCTACGCTCTGACTTCCGAAAAAACAGCAAATCGTATTTTCTATAACGGCAGCCGTATCCACAATATCTTCCAGAGCTTCATCGTTGGCAAAGCCCTGGACTCCCTGATCATCGGCATTCTGGCGTTCATTGGTCTGACCCTCATCAAAGCTCCTCTGGTTTTGGTGCTGAGTCTGATCATCGGCGTGACCAACATGATCCCTTATTTCGGACCATTTCTGGGGGGCATTCCCGCAGTCATCATCACACTGCTCATCAGCCCCATCCATGGGGTATGGGTCGGTCTGTTCATTCTTGCTTTGCAGCAGTTTGACGGCAACTTCCTGGGACCCAAGATTCTGGGGAACTCTCTGGACATCAGCCCCCTGTGGATCATCCTTGCCGTTGTGGTAGGCGGTGCTGTCATGGGACCTTTAGGCATGTTTATCGGGGTACCCATTTTTGCTACTATCAAAATGTTCTGTACGGATTATATCAACCGCAAATATGACAAAAAATATAAGACTGCGGCAGCCATCGGTACATCTGATGCAGAGCAGGAATCGGAAAGCTGAGCTTTGCAGACAACACAAATGGAACATGGAACTTTCGGGCGGGGAAAGGGCCTCTTTTCCCTGCGCCGGAAGTTTTTTATTTAAGGAGGAATTTTATGGCACGACGCACAAACCAATACTTTTTGTTCGTATTTCTCTTCTTCATGCTTGGCTCTACCATACTGGAGCTTTTGCTGATAAACTTTCTGGCTCTGCCTTCAGACTTGGCAAACATCATCCTACAGTTTTTGGTATTCATTCCCATGCTGGTCATCTATGTAAAGACAGAGAAGGTTTCGGTGAAGGAATGTTTTTCCCTCAGACCGCTGAACTGGAAAAATGCACTGCTCTGCCTTGGCATCGCTTATTGCGCACTGCCTTTCATTTCCATGATTGTGGTGCTCACATCTCCCCTCCAACCTAATCTGGTAGAGCAAGCCATGGGAGAACTCAACGACAGTTCACTCTTTTCTATGCTGTTTGTCATTGCCGTACAACCCGCTGTTTTTGAAGAATTGCTCTTCCGCGGTGCTGCCCTTCACGGCTATCGAAGTTTAGGTGCAAAAAAAGCGCTGCTGATGAGCGCCCTCATGTTTGCTATGCTGCACATGAATCTCCAGCAGGCATTATACGCCTTTCTGCTGGGTGCCATCTTCGCGTTTATGGTACAGCGTACCGGCTCCATCTTTGCCTCTATGCTGCCCCATTTTCTCATCAACGCATTAAACTGTGTTGCTGCCACCGCCCAGACACCCCAGCAAGGTGTTGTGGAGGAACTTTCTTTCACCCAGGAATTGTTGAGCACAGGTCTGCAATGTTTGATCTTCCTGCCTTTCCTGGCACTGCTCATGTATCTGTTCCTGCGGCGCAACCCTGCACCAGCGCCTGCTTTACCAGCAGATACAGATGCACCCAAAGAAAAGATATTCACAGCTTCCTTCTGGATCATTGTGGCAATCTTCATTTTCTTTGGTGTTCTGCCAAATCTTTATTGGAACTAAAAAAAGAGAGAATGCTTTAGTGGCATCTTCATAAGAAAACAAAGCAAGCTGAAATCCTTATGATATAGAGGATTCCAGCTTGCTTATTTTTTATGATTTTATTTGATATGTTTTCTTCTGAAGATAGCCGTCACAATTTTCCTTAAGAAATCGAGGAAAAGGAAAACCAATGTTTTCTTAAGAGGAATTTGCTTTAACATTCTCTCTTTTTTTATGCCGCTGCCAAATCTTTATCCCGTACGCCTTCACCCCGACGGAATACGGAACAGAGCAACCCTATAAGCAAAGCGTTAATACACAGCACTGTATTGCCATAGCTCACCAAAGGCAGAGCATAAGGTGCCACCAACATAAATCCCAGATTATAAGCCGTAAAGAATACGGTCTGCATAAGCAGCACCAACCAGATGGAAAGGGCTGTCATTCGTCCAAAAGCACTCCGCTGCTTTCGTATTTGCCCCAAAGACAGCAGAAAAAACAGTGCAAATACTGCCAACACCAGTGCCACCGCCAGTTTTCCATAGGCAAAACCCAGTCTGGACAGCAAAATGTCATTGCTGAACAAGTCCTGCCTTTGAGAAAGCACAAGCCGTACGCTCATTGCCATTTCGTTCTGAGGAAGGGTTCCACTACCCAGCCAACGACAGTTTTCCCAGATATTTTCCACCAGATATCTGAAATAACCGCCTTCAAATTCCCCGCCTGCCATCCGCGCAACAGCAAAGCTCAGACGAAATCGCATGGCAGGTATCCCAAGCATTGCCAGTGTTCCTGCTCCAATGCCTGCCCCCGTTGTCAAAGCCAGCAATCGTTTTCCCTTCTGTTTTCCCATGGAAAACCAATCTGCACCCAATGCCACAGCAAATGCACCATAGGCAGAGATAGAAAAAATCAACACCATAGAAATTTTTCCGAAAGAAAACAGCAGCGCAGCCAATACTGCCATTGCCACCCAGCAAAGCCAGTATCCTCTTACCTTTCTGCCTCTCATGAAAAAGAGTACGGAAAGAAAAGGCAAAGGCGCCAGCAAAGCAATCCCGGTCAAGGCATAAGCGTAATCAAAAAAGAAAAATACGCTCTCTCCGCCGCTTTTCTCTACAAAAGGAACCAACAAAATCAGCATTGCCAGAAATAACAGAATCACCCATTTTGCTTTTCTTGCCAGCAGGGTAAAATCCAGAAAATAGGCTGCTCCAAACAACGCCGCAGCCAAAAGCACCGGCACTGCCATATCCACACCAAAAGATACCTCATCAATGGTCAATCGGCAGAACAGTCCCATAGATAACAATACCGCAGCCACCAATACCATCTGCCATTGGGGCTTTGCACGATGGGTTCTGTCCAGCGCCATACCTACCGCAATGCCGTCACCCATTTCCTCCACAGTGCGTTTTTCCGCTGCTTCCTCCGACAATCCTTCCGCCAGAAAGGCTTCTTTCTGCAAAAGCAAATGGTCTGTGAGTTCCTCTGCCACTGCTTTTCTGGTCTGTTTCCAGCGAATCTGGTCACAGACCGTATCCACATAGTTCTGCATTTCAGAAGAAGAAAGCAGTTGTGTTTCTTCCGCCTTTTCTTCGCTCTCCATTTTTTCCAGAATCAAAGAAATTTCTGTTTCCTCTGCCTCTTTTTGTTCTGCCACTGTCATGCCAGCTGCCTTCCATGCTTTCCGGCATTCCGCCAGATAGCTGCGAAATCTGTCTGCCATTTCCTCCCGCATAATGTCTTTTTCCGACAGTGTTTCCGCAGACAGCCATGCTTTCCATCTGCTCCATATCTTTTTAAATCCCTGCACAACAAGCACCCCCATTCAATACCTTGTGCACTGCCGCCGCATAGGCGTTCCACCGTTCCGTCTGTTTTGCCAGTTCCCCCTTGCCTGCTTCTGTCAGACGATAATACTTTCTGGTGCGCCCTTCTGCCGCTTTCTCATAGGATGTGACAAAACCTTCTTTTTCCAGCCCATGGAGTATGGGATAAAGGGTTCCTGCCTTCAATCGGAAGGTGTCGTCAGAGCGAGCCGCCAGCGTTTCAATCATTTCGTAGCCATACATGTCCTTTTCTTCCAGCAATTTCAAAATCAAGACAGATGTATTGCCTACGCCTTTTTCCTGTGCCATCTTTTCACCTCCATATATAGATTATCTATATAATATATCGACAATCTATATATGTCAATATACGGAAATTGAAAAAGCATCAAAAGATATGGTATAATCAGAAAAACATCTGCAAACCTCAAAAGGAGGGATTTTATGAATCAAGTCAAAATCACTGTTCTGAAAACCACACTGGATGAAGAACTTGCTGCTCAATACGGCGCACCGGGGCTTACCGCTTGTCCCATGATGGAGGCAGGACAGATTTTCTACGCCGATTACGCCAAACCCGAAGGCTTTTGCGACGAAGCATGGAAAGCCATTTACCAATATGTTTTCGCTCTTGCCCATGGTGCCGGAAAAGATGTATTCTATTTCGGCGACTGGATTCGTCAGCCCGGCGTTGCCATCTGTTCCTGCAACGATGGTCTGCGGCCTGTAATTTTCAAACTGGAGGCTACAGACCTGCCTGCCAAACTCTCTTATGATCCCATACCCCGAAAAGCCTGAAGCAAAAGGAGGAGCACTATGGTTCGAATGACAAAATGCATCACTGTATCCACCGCAGCGGAAAAAGAACGTATCCTCAATCTTCTGGTAGAAAACAATATCCCTTACCGCGTCAAAATGGACAACGTCAACCAAAGCATGACCTTCAGCGGCTTTGGCGGCGTCAATTCCGTAAAAATCTCTTATACCTTTTATGTGAAAAAAGATCAGGTGGATGAAGCCCTTTTTCTGATCCGAGGGGGCACACTTTCCTAATAGAAAAAGCACGAAATCTCTTAGGGGCATCTTCATAAGAAAACAGAGAAAGCCAAAACCCTTATGATACAAAGGATTTTGGCTTTCTTATTTTTTATTAACATTTTTGTTATGTTTTCTTATGAAGACAGCCGTCGCAATTCCCCTTAAGAAATCAATGAAAAGAAAAATCAATGTTTTCTTAAGGGGAATTTGCTTTAGATTTCGTGCTTTTTTAATCTCAGTCTTTTTTCTGTTCTTCTTCCATACCGTAACGAGCTTCCAGACGATAAATAGGCATACCCTGAGAAGAGAATTTTTCTTCATACTCTGTCATGATATTGCCTTCGTAGTCACTGTTGTGCAGGTCTAAGGAAATGTTGGACAGTTTCCAGTTATCGGCGCAGAATTCATTGAGGGAGAACTCAAAGAGATTCCGATTGTCGGTTTTGAAGAAGATTTCCCCTTTGTCACCGAAGGCTTCCCGATAGCTCTGCAAATAGCCTCTGTAAGTCAGGCGGCGTTTATACTGCCGTTTTTTTGGCCATGGGTCGCTGAAATTCAGATACAGACGCTGGAATTCTCCTACTTCAAAGAAGTCGGACAGTTTTTTCGCATCATCCCATACCAGCGCCAGATTGGGCAGTTCCTCTGTAGTGCGTCTTGCCGCCACTGCCACAACACTCAGATTCCGTTCAATGCCCACAAAATTGATATGGGGATATGCTTCGGCATTTTTGCGGATGAAGCCGCCTTTGCCGCAGCCGATTTCCACATAAATGGGATTGTCATTGCCAAAATATTCCCGCCATTTGCCTTTCAGTGCTTCGGCGTTTTTCATCACATGGTCGTTCTGGGCAAGTTCTTCCTCTGCCCAAGGTTTTTTCCGTATTCTCATGATGTTGCTCCTTTTTTTCAGATTCGCATTGTATTTATCATACTATCGAAACGAAAATTCCGCAACGGTTTTTTGGAAGTTCCTAGCGGGAAAGCAGCCCAATCCAGTAACCCATGTCCTTTTGTCCCGGCAAAGGACGAAATTCTGTAAAGCCCAGCCCTTCTGCCCGGCGGCGGGCACTGCTGTCATAGCTGTCCGGCAGACCTATCTCCATGCCGTCTTTCCCTTCATGGAGGATGAGATGCCCATAGCGATGATAACACAGCAGGAAAAAGAAATCCCGCTGGCGCTGAGAAGGAATTTCCCCAAAATAAAGAAGTTCTTTCAGAGAAATACAAATCCACGGCGTTCCATCACCAAAAGGCGTCATGCGGCGGTTATTCGCAAAGAAATCCCATGCCACCTCTGTTTTGGGCTCCTGTTCTTCTGTTTTCTCACATTCCTCTGCCTTTTGGGTTTCTGTATGTAAAGCTTCTTCCTGTTTTTCCTCTGGCACTGGTTCATCCGCTTCCACCCAAGAAACCCGCTCCTGCTCTTTGGGCAGTTCTTCCTTCTTGATAATCTCTATGGGAACCTCTCGATAGTCCTCTCCGTTCTTTGCGGCTTCCACAGACTTTTTCCCCAGTATCCTTGCGCTTTCCTCCGCCGTCAAAATACCCATTTCCTCCAGTTCCGCCATTTCCTGACGGAATTTTTTCAGCAATCCGCGGAAATTCCCATGATAGGAAAAATCCGGTTCTTCCTTTTCTGCTGCTGCCTGCTGGGGGATTTCCCGTTGTTCTTCTTTTCTTTCCCCTTTCGCTTCCGGCTCTTTCTGAGGTAATTCGATAACCTTGGCTTTTTCCTCCACAACGGGGCGTTCCAGCACAGCTGTTTCCGCCGCCTGCAACACAGGTTCCTCCTCCAAAGGAGAAAACAGCGCCTGCCACTGCCGCTTTTCCCCTACATAAGCAGTCAAGGGCGCAGACAGGGTGTTTCCCGTTTCCGTTGTCACGGTAACGCCAAATAAATCCTCAACAGTATAACCGCTGCCCAATGCATCCGGGTCAAAATCCCATGCCATTTCTCCGTGCCCCTGTTTGTTCACAGCCAATTCACCGCAGGAAATCCCTTTACATTCTCCATCCTTTGCCAAAAGTCCATAGACCTGATACTGACCATGGATAAGAGGGCGCAGTCCTTCCACCGCCACCGTCAGTTTTCCCTGTCCGTTTTTGATTTCCAGAATACAGCTGCCCCAAGGTCCCCGACTGCCCATGCCATAGCCTGCCGTTTCCTGCCGCAGCATCAGATACACTTTATCATATCGCCGTTGATACACGTTTCTTCTCCCCTTTGCTTGTCTTTCCGATACAGTCTATGCTGGGGAAAAAGAAAAAAGAACGTAAAAAAAGCAGCCTCCCTTAAGAAAACATTGTTGTCTTGATTTCTTAAGGGAAACTGCTCAGGCTGTATAAACAGCCGTTTTTTCATTCCTGTTCTTCCGGTATGCCATATAAAGACAGACTGGTATTTTTATACCGATGGTCAAAGGAAACATCTTTCCCAAACCAGTAGGGCGGTTCATAAGCTTCCGCTTCTTCCAGCGTAGGAAATTCCACTTCCGTGGTCATAAGCCCTGTCAGCTTTCCTTCGTACACATCCACTTCCGCTGTCAAACCATCCTCCAACGGCACCAGATACCGCACTTTTTCCACAGCGGGGCTTTCTGCCTTTGTCAGCAGATGGTCGTACTCCTCCTTGGTGATTTCTAACTCAAACTCCTCTTTCGCCAGCAGTCCTTTTCCCTTTACGGTCAGGATATAACTGTCATCCCACTGCCGCAGACGAATGGTGGGGGACATGCTGATATAGCACTGGGATATTTTCCGCGCAGGAAAATCCGCCAGAGAAAAAGGCACTTCCTTGGTCAAAAACTTCCGTTCGATTTCCATAACACGCCTCCTTTTCCCTTAGGATACCCGCTTCAAAACCTGCTGTCAATCCATTTGAGATGCCCTTCTTTTTGTTCCATTGAAAAAAAGCAAAAAAACGCATATAATAAAATCAGTAAACAATCATCACAACATTTGGCTATGCCAAAAACAGTAACGGAGGTGTTTTTCACATGAAAAAAGCATTGGTTTTTCTGGCAGACGGCTTCGAAGAAATGGAAGCTGTGACACCATTGGACTTTATGCGCAGAGCAGGCTTAGACGCAAAATTTGTTTCTCTTGCGGGCACACTGTCTGTAACAGGTTCCCACGGGGTTACTTATCGTGCGGACATGCTCTTTGACGAAAAAGTGGCATCTGAAGCAGATATGCTGATTCTGCCCGGCGGACTGCCCGGCGCACAGAATCTGCAGGACAACGAAGCATTGGGCAAACTCCTGCTGAAATTCCACGAAGAAGGCAAATTCGTCTGCGCTATCTGTGCCGCTCCCATGGTACTGGGACATCTGGGTATTTTGCAGGGCAAAAAAGCCACCATTTATCCCGGCATGGAAGACCGCCTCATCGGTGCAACACCCGTTGCTGACAAAGTATGCCGCGACGGCAATGTCATCACTGGCAAAGGTCCCGGCGCAGCCATGACTTTCGCCATCACACTGGTAGAAGCACTGGCTGGCAAAGAAGTAGCTGACAAACTTAGAACCAGTACTGTGTACGACTAAGATCAATGGCAGAAAACAGACGGGACAGGCTTTTCCCCTGACAGGGATTGAGTCCCGTCTCCTTTGCCGCTTGCTCCACCTGCTCCAAGTCTAAGTCATAGATGTAGGAAATCTGTGCCGGTGTATAGGCAGCAGGCAAGCCGCAGCTGAGTTCCCGCTGAAACATCCGGCAAATGACGCTGTCACCCTTTTGGAGCAGTGAAAGGAACTGGCTCCGTGTGATGCCCCTGACAAGGGCTGTTTCCAGCAGACCTTCCGCCTGTTCTTTTGATAATTGCAGGCAGGAAAGCATCTGCGTCAGATCATAAGGCTCCTGTCCGGTTTTCAGTATCAGGTCTGCCATGGTCAGGCGGGACATGATTTCCCGCTCATAATACTCCAAAAATGTTGCCATAAAACCCTCCCCTTTTTTGTCCATTGTAACAGGACAGGAAGGGTCACACCATAGGGAATGGCTGGGAAAGAGGTTGGATTCATGAATGCCATACAAAAATATTTCAAATACCGCCAAAGTTTGATCGACCAATATGCCAAGGGCGATATGACCAAACGGGAATATTTGCAGCGCAATTACGAAGCCGTCATCTATGGCGACATCGGCCCCTTTCGTAACATGGATACTTTGGAAAAAGCGTTGTTCAACTATCAGTATTACAACGCGCTGGCAAAGGAAATGAAAACCGTCAGCACTACCCGTGACATGGATTATGAACTGAAACGGGATTATATGGAAAAGAGCAATTACTATTACAGCAAAAAAGACAAAGCCACCCTGACTGCCCTGCGGATGCTGGACTATAAAGGGGTAGTGGCTTATTTCATCAAGATTCGCAGCAAATTTCTCAAAGGAAAGCTCTTTGAAATCGTCATTGAGGAAGAAGGCATCATCCTCCACTCCACCAGCACACTCATCTTAAAGTGTTTGCGGGAAGAAGGGGTATTTCAGGAGGAAAGTCGGAAATCCGTCATTGACGATTATGTGAATCGGAGATATTAAGCAGAAAAAAAGCCTTTGCAAATTCTCTGCAAAGGCTGTAAGATAATCTTAGAAAAGGGTTACCGCTTGTGGAAGGGCGGTCAGTCCCGTTTTTGCTTGGAAGACCGTCTAACTTCGCAGGTCAATGGCTGCTTCATCAGAAAACGAAGAATGCTGAAATTCTTATAACACGAAGGATTTCAGCTTTTTTATTTACCCAGATTCTATACAATACGTTTTCTGCTGAAGTCAGCTACCGAGGTCATTTTTTATTTCTTCTTGTTTTGAAACAAGGAAATCACTCCAATGATTCCCAAACAAAATCAGGGTGGATTCTTCCCGAATCCACCCTGATTTTTGTATGGAGGCATTATGTGGAACAAGCTCTGCTGCCCCAAGGGAATAAGACAGCAGACAAGGCATTTCCCCTTGTTCAGCCGGCTTTCTGCTCCAGGCGCAGTCTGTCGGCAATGAGGGCAATAAACTCACTGTTTGTAGGTTTGCCCTTATGGTTGTTTACGGTATAACCGAATAATTCATGGATGACTTCCACTTTTCCCCGATTCCAAGCCACTTCAATGGCATGGCGGATGGCACGTTCCACCCGACTGGGTGTGGTGTTGCACTTTTTGGCAATGGAAGGATACAGTTCCTTTGTGATGTAATTGAGAACATCCATATCATTGACACTCATCATGATGGCTTCCCGCATATAATGATACCCACGAATGTGGGCAGGCACACCGATTTCATGGAGAATGTTGGTAACTCTCGTTTCCAGATCCACTGTTCCCTGTGCCGCCGGTGCCGCTGCCGCAAATACACTGCCCGCCGGTTTTACTGCTGGCTGTTCCTGCATGAGCTGGCGGATGCGCTGGCTCAGGGCTTCCAGGTCAAAGGGCTTCATCATGTAATACCCTACGCCCAATTCCATGGCACGCTGCACCACTTTATCCTGACTGAGTGCTGACAAAATGATGGTGATGGGCTGGTGCATATCCGGGTTTTTCTGGAGTCTTTCCAGCACCCCAATGCCATCCAGTCTGGGCATGATGCCGTCAATGACTGCCACATCGGGACGGTATTCCCGAATCTTGTTCATGGCGTCAATGCCATCCATGGCAACGGCTACCACCTGCATATCTTCCTGCTTCTGCAAATAATTCACGACAATATCACAAAAATCCTTATTATCATCGGCTAACAGCACTTTTATTTTCATTTGGCTCAAAATCAATCCCTCCGCTTTGTAGTTTGCTGCATGAATATGACAAACATTCTTGCTTTTGGGTTGATTATAGTACAGTATACATGCCGTGACAATACGGTTTCGGCAGACAAATCCCGACGGAAAATCCGCCATTTTTTCGGCTTTTTCCTCGATTTTTGCGACAAAGCACATTTCCTGTCAGCCTATGGAGGACACTGTCGGATTTCATGGTGAATTTTGGGAAAGACCGCAGGATTTTGGCTTGCCGAAAGGGCTTTCTTTTTGTCGGGTGCTGTTGGATTTGTTGAAAAATCAAAGATATGGTAGAAATTTTCTTTCACCTCCACCATATATAGTCAACTTCTTTTTCACACAAAAAAGGGAGAGAAAAAGCAACTTCCCCTTAAGAAAACATTGATTTTCCTTTTCCTTGATTTCTTAAGGGGAATTGCGATGGCTGTCTTCATAAGAAAACATAACAACTAAAATCTTCATAAAATAAGAAAGCCAAAATCCTTTGTAATCATAAGGATTTTGGCTTTCTTTGTTTTCTTACGAAGATGCCCCTAAATTCTCTCCCCTGCTTTTCCACATGCAGCCTTTGTCATTTTATTGCGATTCCGACAAAATTCCTTTTATTTCTCCGCGGCGTTGTCCGTAGAGGCAAAATATGTCCCCACCGCCATAATCAGCAGGGCGATAAAAAAGGATATTGACGGTTTTTCCCGAAAAATCACCAAAGAAAGGGCTGTTGCCATAAAAGGCGCCAATGCGTAATAGGCGCTTGTTTTGGCTGCCCCCAGATACCGCTGGGCATAGATATAAAAGAAAATACTCAAGCCATAGGCAACAAATCCCAGCAGCAAGGTACACACCCCATACACCAAAGGCAATGCGCTTTCCCCAAGGCAAAATGCCAGCACCAACGACCCCAGACCGGAGCCAAAGCCTTTGATGACAACAATCTCCAGCGGGTCTTTATGGGAAATCATACGGGTACAGTTGTTTTCCAGCCCCCAGCACACGCAAGCCAGCAATACGAATATGGAGCCATAGGAAAATGTAAAGCTGGTCACATCCTCCACAGAAAGGATGGCGCTGGAGATGGTCACCAGAACGATTGCCAGCCAAAGCCGTCTGGAAATGGCTTCCCGAAAAATAAAAAGGGCAATAAGTGCAGTAGCAACGATTTCGAAATTATTGAGTAAAGAAGCATTTGCTGCCGTGGTCATGGTCAAGCCAACCATGAGGAAAATGGGTGCGGCAATATCCAGCACAACCATTCCCACGGTGTAAGGCATGTCTTTTTTGGTCAAAGGGGCTTCTTTCTTCCCTTTTCCTGTCATACGCTGGACAAGACGCACCACTGCCAATCCCATGCCTGCCCCCAGATACAGCAGGGCTGCCATCATGGTCGGCGGCACTTCTTCCAACAGCAATTTAGACACAGGAGCATTAAGAGCATAAAGCCCCGCCGCCAGAATTGCCCAGAAAATAGCTGTTTTTTGCGATGTCATAGCAATCCCCTCATTTCATGAACTGGTCGATGGCTGCCGACAAATCCTCCAGCGCTTTTTTATCCCCGGTTTCCACAGCCTCCACAATACAATGATTGATATGGTCTTTCAGAATGATTTTTCCTGTATTGTTCAGGGCAGACTTCACAGCTGCCAGCTGAATCAGCACCTGACTGCAATCCTGTCCTTCCTCCACCATTTTTTTCACCGCTTCCAGATGTCCAATGGCTCTGGAAAGACGGTTGAGCACTTGTTTGGTATCGTGATGATGTGCCATATTCTCCCTCCTTTATATCCCCCCTAGGGGGATATTTTTAGTATAGCACGTTCCTATCAAAATACAATACATTTCCTTTTTTGAACAAAAAAGCTCTGACTTTCGTCAGAGCATATCTATTTACTGATTCTGTTTTGCTTCAAAAACTGCGTCTGTCAGTTTGGCAAAATCCTCAATGGACAATGCTTCCCCTCTGACACGAGGGTCCCAACCCAAAGAAGTGAGAATTTCTGTCCATTCTTCCTTGGAAAAGCCCAGATTCCCCTGATTGAACAGACAGTTCAGCAGTGTTTTCCGACGCTGTCCAAAGGCGCATTTCACCAGATGGAAGAACAGTTCTTCATCTTTTGCGGCAATTTTCCGCTCCGGCAGCACTTTCAGTGTGATGACTGCGGAAGCTACCTTGGGACGGGGCATAAAGCAGGAAGGCTGCACGATCATATCCAGATGGGCGTCACAGTAATACTGTACCGCAATGGACAGAGCGCCGTATTCCTTATCCCCAGGACCTGCCTGCATCCGTTCCGCTACTTCTTTCTGTACCATAACGGTGATGGTGTCCACTTTCCGCTCATTTTCCAGCAAATCCATAATGATGGGTGTGGTGATGTAATAAGGCAGGTTTGCCACCACTTTGATGGGGCGGTCGTTATTTTTCTCCCGAATGATGGCGTCAATATCTGTTTTCAGGATATCCTGATTGCGAACTTCGATGTTGTCATAATCTGCCAGTGTTTTAGACAGAATGGGAATCAGGTTGCTGTCGATTTCAATGGCAACCACTTCTCTGGCGTGTTCTGCCAATACCTGTGTCAAACTGCCGATACCGGGACCGATTTCCAGCACACAGTCCTCTTTTGTGACACCGGCACATTCTGCGATATTATCCAGAATGTTGCTGTCAATGAGGAAGTTCTGACCGAAATTCTTTTTGAAGTAAAAGCCGTTTTCCTCAATGATCTGTTTGGTTCTGGAAGGTGTTGAAATACGTTCTGCCATGTTCTCTCCCCCTTCTTACAGTCCCAGACTGCCCAGCAGACCGAAGGACAGTACAGATACGATGATGCCAGCTGTCAAAACCCCTGCCATGATAACGGGGAATGTCTTTTTGGGGTCCATGCCCAACAACGCGCTGATGAGAGCACCCATCCATGCACCAGTACCGGGCAACGGCACTGCAACAAAGAGGAATACGCCCCAATAAGCGTATTTACGAATCTGCTCACTTTTCTGATCCGCTCTGCGTTCACACCATTCCACTACTTTGCGCATGGGCGTCTTTTTCAGTACCTTGAAAATATACCGGATGAACAGCAGGATAAAAGGAATGGGCAAGATATTGCCAATATATGCGATGATGAATGTGGGCAGCCATTCCATATTCATAGCAAAGCCCGCAATGATGCCGCCGCGCAGCTCCAGAATGGGCAGCAGGGAAACCAGAAATACAATCCATTCCCGCGCCAGCGTACCTTCAAATGTTGTTACAAACCAATTTGCAATTGTTTCTGCCAAATAATCTCCTCCTAAACGAAATTTTCCAATTCATACATTGCCTTATTATATACGAAAACCTGCCGCCTTACAACATTTTGGACAAAGGCGAATGTATATTTTTTGAAAATTTACGGCTTTTTTACTTTTTCTATTGAAAAGGGCTGGGGAGTGTGAGAAAATGGGGCTACATAGTATATGCAAGAAATGGAAAAGAGGGAGACTATGACAGAAGAACTACGGGCGCAGCTTATGGGCGTAAAGCTGACAAAAAAAGAAAAACTCATTGCTGAGTTTATTCTGGATAATTTTGCAGAAGCATGTTTCATCACATCGACGGAAATCGCAAGACGCCTGCAGGTCAGCGACTCCTCTGTCATTCGCTTCACCCGCACTTTAGGGTATACAGGCTTCATGGATTTCCAGCGGAGCATCCGCAAAACCTATACAGAACGCATCAACAGCGTTTCCGACAACATCACCATTCCGTCTGAAAGACTGAAACTGAGTATCGGCAAGCTGGATCAGAGCGACATCATGGAAAGCTATTTTTCCAATGTACTGCAAAACCTGAAATCCTGCGTCAACCAGAACGATTCCCTGTCCTTCGAACGGGCTGCAGGGCTCATTACAGGCAGCAAACGGAAATTCATCGTCACATCCCGTGCAAACTCCTGCGTGGGGGATATGCTGCTTCTGCTGCTGAAGCATCTGCTGCCGGATGTTTACGAAACATCCCACCCTGCCCTCAACGTTATCGACCATCTTTGCGACATTACGGAAAATGACTGTATCGTTGCCGTCAGCTTCCCCCGTTATTCGGAAATGGACTTGCTGGCAGCCCAGATGGCTTATGAAGCCGGCGCAAAGATTGTCCTCATTACAGACAAAGCAAGCTCCCCTCTGGCAAAGTATGCCACACAGCTTCTTACCGTTAGCGTAGACAGTAATACCTTCTTCAACTCCTACGTTGCGGTGCTGTTCACCATTGAACTGCTGTGCTCCTTCATCAGTAAAAAAATGGGGTATTCCACAGAAGCAAAATTGCAGCTCATCGACAAATATCTGTCTAAGGTTGGGCTGTTCTAATGACCTTTCACAAGGAAACATCAGAAATAGAAAGCCGGCGTTTCATGGACTAAATGTCTTGAAACGCCGGCTATTTTCATTTGCATTGTCTTCTTCTCTGAGAGCAATTTGTTATGCGTTTTTCAGTGCATCCAAAGACGCGAAAAACAAATCGTATGCATCTTCCCAGCCATCCAGGGGATAACTTGCGCCGCCATTGCAGCTTTTGAGCAGATTGGAGGTATACTCCTCCCCTTCTCCGAACAATTCCCCTACGGTAATGGGAAAGCCTTTTTCCGTTGCCAATGTGCACAGCGCCAGTGCCGGGTCTGCTTCCTTTCTGGTCGCTTCCAGAGCAGCCAGCAAAGCAGGGTCCGCTTTTGCCATCTCCAGTAATTTCCATAAATTTTCGTTCATTTCTGCCACCGCCTTCTTTTGTTCCTTTTCAAGTACTCAGTATAGCACATTTTTTCCAAAAAATTAAGTCAAACCAAAGAAACAGAACAAACCGTGAACAGCGGCACACAGACAAATCCCAATGATCGTTGGCAGCAGGAAAGAAATCGCCGTCCATTTCCGGCTGCCCGTTTCCTTGCGGATGGTCAGCAGTGTGGTAGCGCAGGGGAAATGGTTCAGGGAAAACAGTATAGCACAGACAGCCGTCGTCCAAGTCCAGCCGTTTGCCGCCAGCATTGCCCCTGTCTGGCTGCCCCCTTCCACTAACATGCCGCTTTGACTGTAAAACATCAGCAGGATGGGCAGCACAATCTCATTGGCAGGCAGTCCCAGCAGAAACGCCAGTAAAATAGGACCGGAAAGCCCCATAATTCCTCCCAGCGGTTCCAGAAACAGGGCAATCTGTGTCAGCAATGTGCCATCCCCTATCTGAATCCGCTGGAGTAACCAAATGACTGCCCCTGCCGGTGCTGCCGCTGTGATGGCACGCCCCAGCACAAAAATGGTTCTGTCCAGCAAACTTCTCACAAGCACCTGCCCAATCTGCGGACGGCGAAAAGGCGGCAATTCCAGTACAAAAGCAGAAGGCATCCCTTTCAGCACTGTTCGGCTCAAAAAGAAGGAAACCAACAGCGTCATGCCCACAGAAAGCCCAATGACCACAAACAGGGCAAAACCAGACATCCACGGCTTTCCCACTGATAAGAACACAGCTATCAACAGCAAAATCGTTGGAAACCGCCCATTACAAGGCACAAAGTTATTGGTCAGTATGGCAATGAGCCGTTCTCTGGGGGAATCAATGATACGGCACGCCGTGACCCCTGCGGCATTGCAGCCAAAGCCCATACAAAGTGTCAACGCCTGTTTGCCGTGAGCCCCTGCCCGACGGAACAGCCCATCCAGCTGAAACGCAATCCGCGGCAGCAGACCACAATCCTCCAGCAGGGTAAACATAGGAAAAAAGATAGCCATAGGCGGCAGCATCACAGAAACCACCCAGCTGACCGTCAAGAACACCCCATCCATGAGGAGGCTTTCCAGCCAAACAGGGCTTGACTCCAGCGCACTGCGGCAAGTTGCCCCCAGCTTGGTAAAAACGGACATGAGCATTTGAGAAGGCACATTGGCTCCTACCGCCGTAATCCAGAACACCAACGCCAGCAAAAGCAGCATCAACGGCACTCCAGTCCGTTTCCGCAAAAACAGTTTATCCATCTGTGCCGTTGTATCCCCTTTTCCTTCGTTCTTCTTGCAGACAGCAGCCGTCAGGGTTTCTGCCCGTTTCTGAAAACAAAGAGAACGCTCTTTTCGATAAACAGCAAGGGCTTCTTCCTCCCCTGCAAAATACCCATTGCATTTAGTTCTCCATTGGCGCAGTTCTTCGCCAACTTCTTCTGACAAAACATCCTCCTCTTTTTGCCAAAGAAAATCCAGTAGGAGCGGTCTGTTTTTGCTTTCCGGCAGGAGATTCTCTCCTTCTGCCAGCAATTTTATAAAATCCTCCGGCAAAGCCTTATGAAAAGGCGTATGGCGCACATGTGGTTCCTGCTCCATGACTTTCTCCAAAGCCGCTGTCAAATCTGACAACCCTCTTCCCGTTCTGGCAGCCGTTTTCACCACGGGAACACCTGTCAAATCTGACAGCTTTTTGTCATCAATAGAAATCCCCTTTTTCTCCGCTTCGTCTGCCAGATTCAGACACAGCACACAGCGGGGCATCAATTCCATGACCTGCAAAGCCAAAGGCAGGTGACGTTCCAAAGCGGAGGCATCCACCACCACAGCCACAGCGTCCGCATCACCGAAAGCCAGAAAATCCCGGGCACAGGCTTCTTCCGCACCGGCAGAAAAGAGAGAATAAATTCCCGGCAGGTCTACCAGAACCGCCTCTTTCTCTCCCAACCAAAACCGTCCCTCTGCCCTGCCTACGGTCTTTCCAGACCAGTTGCCTGTATGCTGTTTCAGTCCCGTCAAGGCATTGAACAGGGTACTTTTTCCTGTGTTAGGATTGCCTGCCAGAGCGATACAGGGTCTTTTTTCCTCACCCATCCTCATTCCACCGCCTTCACCTGAATTTGTGCCGCATCGCTGTCCCGAAGGGCAATGCGGGTCTGTTTTACATGATACAGGCGTGTGCCGCCCCAAGGGCATGTATACAAAGGCACCACCTGACTTTCTTCACAAAAACCCAAGTCCAGCAGACGCAGCAGATGGCTTTCCACCACCTGACAGCTCTGCCCCAGAGGGACTTCTGACAAAAGCATGCTTCCCTCCATATTCCCACCTCCCGGAAAAATCCTGTTATGCACAATATATGCCCAGCATAAGGGGGTGTGCCTGTACAAAAAAACAGACCTGCGTTTTCTTATATCGCAAGTCTGTCTGTTTTATTCTTCATTGATAAGTTTGCAAATATAGGCGTTGATGATGTATGGTTCCGCCTGTTCCATGAGATAAATGCGGTAACAAGGCACCGCGTAAAGCATGCCTTCCTTGGTCTGGTTTTCTTTATCCGACAGGTCGTAGCCAAGCTCCATACGGTTCACTGTCACAGCCCCTTCCGGCTGGTTTTTCCGCAGTTCCCGCATGAATGTGAGCAACGCTTCATCGGCATAGAAAATATCCTTTTTCTCGCCGTTATAACCCACCACAGGGCAATAAACAAACTGCACCTGATAAATGCCTGCCTGAGATACAAACACCCGGAAGTAATTGGAAAATACGATGGTATCGTCATACTTCTCATAGAACACCACACAGTAGCCTTCCTCTGTTTCCAAAAGGTCATAGGAAACAAATTCCCCAAATATTTTCTCTTTGCCGTCCATGTATTCCTCTGCCTTTTTCAAGGCATCTCCTCGGCTCAATTCACCTTTCCCTTTTTCCACCTGAGGAAATGTGAGAGTGCCGTGGGCGCCTTCCACCGTCAACTCTGACGAAGAAGTACGATATACGGTCGTGGTCTGACTGGGGACAACGGTGGTCTTTTCTCCGTCAAAAAATGCCCGTTCCAGATCTTCTTTGGTATATGTGGGCACCATACATTCCAGACGGCTCATGGGTTCTGTTTCCGTGATGAGGTCTGTATACATGGTAATGCCGTTTTTGGAAAGCACTTCAAAAATCGCCTTTTCCTGAGAAGCAGTCATGGCGCTCTCCCGGTTCTGCTGATAGTTAAGCACCGCCAGACAGGCGTTCAATATCACCAGCAGCACAACAACAAACTTTTTCGCTTTTTGCCACTCCATAGACTGCCTCCTTTCTTTTCAGATTTTCAGGAATTGGTGGATGCATTAACCACAGTTTCCGGTTCTGTTTCTGTCACTGCCGTTTGCTCCGGCAAAGTACTGTCTGTTTCAATGAGGAATATCCGGTCGTAAAGATTTACAAACCACTGCAAACGGATGCCTTCTGTCCGGTCTGCAAAATATCCCAGCGCAATATTCTTCACATCTGCAATTTCCCGCTGTTCCACCGTTTCCTGATACAGACGGTTAGCCGCGTCCAGCGCATCGATGAACTGCACATCCAGACTGGCGTCTTTTGCACCGGATGCCTCATAATTCACTGCATAGCGGCGGTATTTCTTAACGGAATTGTTGCTGACCGTCACTTCAATGGCATGCTTCATGCCAATTTCCTGCTGCACGCTTTCCGACAGATATACAGGCAATCCATTTACGGCGTAATCGAAGTAATAAACTGTTTCATTGCCGCTTCCGCCAATATCTGCCAAATATACATCCGTCTGCAATGAAGCGTCATTGGTCATAAAATTGCAGCTGATCTGATAGCCATCCAAAAGGGCTGTTTTCGGACCATCGCTGCCGTAATTTTCGTAGTTATAGTATTCCAGCATCCGGCTGCCCGGGTTATAACGGAGCACCACAGAGCTGTCACTGAATACAAAATTTCCGTTTTCATCCCGCTGGCTCCAGTCCACGGAGAAATTACGGAAAAATCGTTCTGCCGTATTTTCCAGCAGCACACGGCTCACAGCGCCATCCTGCTCAAAGGCAGGCACCTGCCGCAAGGTATCATACTGATAGGGCAATTCCGCCCACTGGGGCAGGAACAGATTCCGCCTAAGGACAGCAGAACTGGTTTTCTGCCCGGTGGAAATATAAACCATTTCCCCTTCCGGTTCTGCCTGCAATGCCTCAAAAAGTATGGGAGCCGATTTGCTTTTCATGGCACGGTAAACCACGCAGTCGTTGGTCTGGGAATTGACAAAATACGCCTTGCTTTCCTCCCCTGTACGCCTTGCGGGCACAATGGTGATATAGTCAAAGCTATCCAAATCCTGACCATTTTTCAGACTGCGCATGCCCTCCAGATAATCATCCATATTAATCATAAAATCATACTGCATGACAATACATTTGTTCTGCAGCATTTCTTTCCAGTCGGCTTTTTCCAATTCCGTGCTCTCGCCGATGTTTTCCGCCAGTATTTCCTGCAAAACGTCGTTGGCTTTTTCCAGCATGTCACTGCTGCCAACTTTGTCAGGATAGTATACGGAAAAATTGGATGCTCCATCCCCTACGGCATATCTGGTTGCCAGCAGCGCATTGCTTTCTGACGCCTCATCCGTAGCAGAAATGGATTCTTTTACTGCACGAAAAAAGTTATGGCCTGCTGTTCCTTCAAGCCATAACTCTCCTGTCTGATACACAGCGGCTATGACCAGAACAACAATGATAACATTTGTAATCCTGTTTCTTTTCATTCGATCTCACCGCTTCTTTATGAATTTATATTTTTGCGCTCCTTAGTACAGACCGGGCAGCGCGATCATGTTTTGCAGATCTTTTTTCAGCTGATTGGGCAGGCGCTTGATCACAACTGTGTAAGACGCTTCATCGTACCCAGCTTTATCCGCCGTCAGTGTCACATAGTTATAACCCATTTCCAGTCCAACGGTAGCTGCGAAGATTCCCATGGAACCTACAGTCACTTCCTGTGCGCTTACAACGCTCATATCCCCGTTGGCGTCTTTACAGCTGACAGATACAGAAACCTTTGTATTGGGTTTCGCTTCGCCGTAGATGGTGCGGCTGCTGTCAAATGTAGATTCTGTTTCTTCCTGGTACAGGTCGATACCGCTGCTGACAGTGATGGGAGTTACCTCTGCGGCAAATGCACTGACGGGAGAAAAGCACAGAAGTCCTGCCAAAACCAAGCCAAACAATCTTTTTTTCATCTCCGTCACCTCCTTACCGTCTACTCGTATTTTTCACTGCCATTATTATACAGCAAGAATATTACAGTTCTGTTACAGTGCCCTTACAGTTTTTTAACACCTGATTTTTCCAGTTACTGCGGTGTCGTTTCGGGAAAAATCCTGTCATTCTGTGGGACCGCCTGTTTTGAATTCGTGTTCGTACTCCAGTTCTGGACGTTCTTTGGGGAACCACATGGTCATAGTCGTGCCTTTGCCATACTCACTTTCTGCCGTCAGGCGACCCTTATGGCTTTCCATGATTTCCTTGGCAATGGCAAGCCCCAGACCGGTGCCGCCCATAGCACGGCTTCTGGCTTTGTCCACACGATAGAAACGCTCGAAAATACGAGGCAGGTCTTCTCTGGTGATGCCCATACCTGTATCTTTGACGGAAATTTTGTAATATTTCTCGTCCTCGGTGATGAAGATACGGATTTTTGCCTGCTCTAAGCTGTATTTGATGGCGTTTGTCACAATGTTGTTGACGACCTGACCCACACGATCTCTGTCGCCGTAAATGATGACAGGATGGTCGCAAGGCTCAAAGGTCAGTTCCTGATGTTTCGCTTCCGCATGAATCTTGCTCTGGCGAACGGTAGTCATGAGGAATTCGTTCATTTCGATTTCCGTAATATTCAGGCGCACCTGCTTATTGTCAAAACGGGAAAGCTGCAACAGATCCCGTACCAGGAACGCCATACGGTCGGATTCGCTGTCGATGATGGACAAGAATTCCATGGCTGTTTCCCTGTCGTCCAGTGCCCCTTCCATAAGGGTTTCCGTATAACTCTTGACCGTAGTCAAAGGCGTACGCAGTTCGTGGGAAACGTTTGCCACAAATTCTTTCCGCATGTCGTCCAGTTTTTTCTGTTCTGTAACATCCTGCAATACCACCACAACGCCTTCCATTTCTTTTTTGGGGTTGTAGTGAGGAGAGAATGTGGCGTGAATAAACTGCTTATCCACAGGGAATGTGACTGCCTTGGAAAGCTCATCCCCCATATCCAAATATACACCGGTGCTGATATCAAAGGCACGGATAAAATGGGAAAAATCCATATCCATCTTATCCACCTTCAGCATTTCCTCCGCTGCCGTATTGGCAAGCATCAGCTCGCCATCCTTGGCAAAGGAGATAACACCGTCGCTCATGTTATGCAAAATGATTTCCATACGGTTTTTCTCTTTGGAGATTTCCGACATGGTCTTTCTCAGTTCCGCTGCCATGTAGTTGAAACTGCTGGTAAGCTGCCCAATTTCGTCATTGCTGCGGACTTTCAGACTCTGATTCAGCTTCCCTTCCGCCATGTTCTTTGCCCCTCTGGTCAGTGCCAGAATAGGTCCTGTCAAGGTCTGGGCAAAGACATAACCCATGATAGCCGCCAGAAACAGGGCGATGGATACTGCCACAATGATGATCTTCGTGGTTTCGTTGAGGCTGCTCTGCATATCGCTGGCATCCAAACGGGTATACACGATATATTCCACATTGCCGTTTTCATCTGTCACAGGCAGGGCATAGCTCATCCATTCCTTCAGCAGACCAAAGGAGTCCGTGCTTTTCTTGCCGGAAGAGAATGTGGCTGTGCCATTCATGCCGGCAATGACTGCCTGATCTGTATACTGGGTAAAAGGCGCTTTGGGCGATGTGGTAGACGCAATGGTCTCCCCTTCGGCGTTCAGCACATTCCCCTGAATACCCATGGCATTGGTTACTGTTGCCTGCAAGTCTTCCTGAAAGCTGTCCGCATCCCCTGCATCAATGACCTGCTCCACGATCTTTTCCGCGTAGATCTCCAGCTGCTGTCTTGATTTATTTATTTCGATATTCCTGAGGCTCAGCAGGATATATGTCCCGCTGACGATCATCACAATGAGCACCAGCCCCAGATACATCGCGATCAATTTCCATTTTATGCTGCGCAATGATCCCACTCCGTTTTAATCACAATCAAAATAATAACCAACACCCCGTTTGGTGAGGATATAGGCAGGTTTGCCGGGATCGTCCTCGATTTTTTCCCGCAGACGGCGCACAGTCACGTCAACAGTACGAACATCCCCGAAATACTCATAACCCCATACCTTCTCCAGCAGGGTTTCTCTGGAAAACACCTGTCCTTTCTGCTGTGCCAGAAACTTCAAAAGCTCAAATTCACGCAGTGTCAGGTCGATGGTCTTACCATCTTTTTTCACTTCGTAGCGGTCAAGGTTCAAAGACAGCTTTCCGTAAGGAGATGCTTTCTCGTCAGATGCTGCCATGCCTGCTGCTTCCTGAAGGGCAGCCACTTTCCGCAGGTTCGCTTTCACCCGCGCCATGAGCTCCCGCACACCAAAAGGCTTTGTTACATAGTCGTCTGCGCCCATTTCCAGCCCCAGAACCTTGTCCACTTCTTCGGCTCTGGCTGTGAGCATAATGATAGGCGTATGTTTTTTCTCTCTGATTTTACGGCAAGCCTCATACCCGTCCATTTTGGGCATCATAATGTCCAACAGAATCAGATCGGGATTCTCCTCAAAGGTCTTTCTGACCCCTTCTTCCCCGTCCGATGCCGTAATGACCTGATACCCCTCTTTTTTCAGGTTAAAGGCAATGATATCTACAATATTTTTTTCATCGTCAACAATCAAAACTTTTCTGTCCATAGCTTCGATTCCCCCTTCAGAATCAAAATTTTCCCTTTCAAAAAATTATACTAAATTTTGAAGGAAATGTAAACCAATCCTCTTTTTTGAACGAAAGATACGGCAGTTTTGTTCCAGATTGCCCCGTTATCAGACAAGTATACATAGCTTTCTGTAGTTTCCTATGATAGACTGGAAAAAAGGGCATATTTAAAGGGGGAATGGATATGAAAAGATTGATTGTATTACTGCTGTTTGTGCTGGCACTTTCCGGCTGCGGGCGGGAAATGTGGCTCAAAGGCGAGGTCATCGGGCGGGAAACCGATGAAAATGGAAACCTGACAGCCATTGTTACAGAAACCGAATCCCATGGAACCGTTCGCTTTCTCTTTGCGGAAGACACCGTCGTGGATCAGCTCAATGGAGAAATTACCGTGGAGGATTTTCTCACAAACGATGCTGTATATCCTGTTGTTTCCGTCTACGCCGACGCCAATACCAAAACATTCGGTTCTTATGAAGGGGAGGAAATCCCCGGCTATACTGCCCTTCTCATCCATCTGGAAGGCGGTTATAAATCAAATACCAAAGTCCTTGCTGACGGCACCACATTGCACATTGTGGAAAAAGAAGGAGAAAACCAGTATGAACTGGAAGATGGCACACTGCTCCTCACAGAATCTCAGTCCACAGCTTCCGTTCTGCAAAAACTGAAACTGGAGCCTTTGTATGACCTTTCCGAACTGTTGGAACAGGCTTATGCCGCATACAAAGAAACAGAAAATCCCAGTGATTTTTATCCATATGCTGTTTCGCAGACAACCTCTCTGACAGCTTCCAATGAGGAACTCTATTATCTTGAAACAAAAGTCAGACTTTCTACGTATATAAACAACACAACTTCCAACTCCGTAGGACTGGCAGTGGACAGAGAAACAGAAATTCCCATTCCCACTGCGAAACTGTTCACCTGTCCGGAAAATGAAATCGGCACAAGGCTTCTGGCACTGGCAGACCTGTCTGACGCAGACAGAGCCGCCATGGAATCCGCTTTCCAACTGGAAAATGTGATATTCGTGGGCGATTCCATCCGCATCAAATTCCCGGAAAACAGCCTTTCTGCCTATCCCGAAGGTCGCATTGTTGCCATCGAAGATACAGAAGGCATCCATGCCCTTCTCCATGACTGGGCGATTCCCGAATAGGAGAAGCGCATTTTCCGACAAAGGGGGATCATAACATGAAAAAAACTGTAATATTACTGTTCCTTTGCCTGTTGGCGCTGACTTCCTGCGGAGCACGCACTGTAAACGCCCATGGAAAAATCATTGCCAGAGAAACAGACGAAAATGGCAGGCTTGTTTCTGTTGTAGCGGATACGGAAACCAACGGCACCATCCGCCTCATCCTCATGGAAAACACCCATCTGGATGTTCCCGCTTCTTTTTCCGAAGAAGACTTCCTGATGGATGACAGCCTGTATCCCTTCATCTCCACGGTCTATAACGCACGGACGGGGAAAAACGATACCTACGAAAATAAAAAAATCCGTTGCTATGAAGCGGAATTGATCGATATGGATATTGAGAAAAACAGCACTCCCGCCTCCACCGTCACGCTGTCTGACGGCACAGAACTGCGGGTATATGCTGACAGCGACCACACACTATACACCTTAGCAAACGGTACAGACCTTTTGCGGGAAAACCATCCCCAGTCACCAGAAAATGTCATGGCAGTAGGGAAGAAAAACATCAACAATCTGGATGAAAGCGCAAAATCCGCTGTTCTTTCCTACTATGAAGAACGAGGACGCCTTTATGACATTATGGAAGAACTGGAAAAAGCTTATGCCATCTACCAGCAGAGTCAGAACAAAGAAAACTTCTCCTGTATGCTGTTGGAGCAGAGTGTTTCTCCTGCGGCAGCCAACGACAGGCTCCTATTTTTCCAGACTTCCCTGCACCTGCCTTTGGCAGAAAAAACCTTTACCGAGCGTAATCAGTGCGAAGTCTTTGACCGCAAAACAGGCGCCTATATTCCCATAGAAAACCTGTTCACCTGTCCTCCCGAGGAATTGGGCAATCAGCTTTTGGAACTGGGAACCGTGTCCGAGGCTGATCGAGCGGATATGGAAGCCGCTTTCCAACCAGAATATATCGTCTTTATGGATAATTCCTTATGTATTGACTTTCCCGCAGGCAGTCTAACCAATCATAAAGAACAGTATATCGTCCCGCTCAAATATACCTCAGACCTGCGCGCATTGATGCAAGACTGGGCGATTCCCGACGAAAGATAAGGAAAAAGCACATAACAAAAGCAGTTTCCCCTTAAGAACACATTATTTTTCCTTTTCCTTGAGTTCTTAAGGGGAATTGCGACGGCTTTCTTCAGCAGAAAACATACCGAATCATTCCAAATAAAAAAGCTGAAATCTTTTATCATTGTAAAGATTTCAGCTTTTATGTTTTCTTATAAAGAAGCCCCTAAATGTTCTGTGCTTTTCTTACTGAAAAATCTAATCAGCCGTTCAGACGTTTTTCCAGTTCTTCTTTCATATCTTCGTAACCGGGTTTGCCCAGCAGTGCGAACATATTCTTTTTGTATGCTTCTACACCGGGCTGGTTGAAGGGGTTTACATCCAGCATATAGCCGCTGATGCCCACTGCTTTTTCAAAGAAGTAAACCAGTGCGCCGAAGTGCCAAGCGTCCATACGATCCATTTCGATAACCATGTTAGGTACGCCGCCGTCCATGTGTGCCAACATAGTGCCTGCAAAAGCTTTGCTGTTTACAAACTGCATTTCTTTGCCTTTCAGGAAGTTCAGACCATCCAGGTCTTCTGCATCGAAAGGTACCAGCACTGTGCTCTTAGGTTCTTTGCACCACATAACGGTTTCAAAGAAATAGCGGCTGCCTTCCTGGATGAACTGACCGATGGAGTGCAGGTCTGTGGAGAAGTTTGCAGCTACAGGGAAAATACCTTTGCCGTCTTTGCCTTCGCTTTCTGCGTAAAGCTGTTTATACCATTCGCCGAAAGAAACCATGTGAGGTTCATAGTTTGCCAGGATTTCCACTGTTTTGCCGTTGCGGTAGAAGAAATTTCTTGCTGCCGCATACTGATAGCAGGGGTTTTCCATGATGTCAGGGTTGCTGTAAGCTTCTCTTGCCCACTGTGCACCTTCCATAACTTTGTCGATGTCTACGCCTGCCACTGCCATAGCCAGCATGCCTACGGCTGTCAGAACAGTGAATCTGCCGCCGATGTCATCGGGGATGACGAATGTTTCATAGCCTTCTGTGTTGCACATGGTTTTCAGTGCGCCTCTGGCTCTGTCTGTTGTTGCGTAAATACGTTCTGCTGCGCCTTCTTTGCCATATTTGTTTTCCAGCAGCTGTTTGAAGATACGGAAAGCGATGGCAGGTTCTGTGGTAGTACCGGATTTGGAAATCACGTTTACAGAGAAATCTCTGTCACCCAGAATACCCAGAATGTCGCTCAGATAAGCGGAGCTGATGTTGTTGCCCACGAAATAGATGTCGGGGGTTGTTTTCTTTTTGTCTTCGTTGTAAAAAGGTGTTTTGATGAAGTCCAGAGCGGTTCTGGTGCCCAGATAAGAGCCGCCGATACCGATAACAATCAGTACTTCACTCTGTTTCTGAATTTTTTCCGCTGCTTTTTTGATGCGGGCAAATTCTTCTTTGTCGTAGTCTACGGGCCAATCTACCCAGCCTACGAAATCGTTGCCTTTGCCTGTTTTTTCATGGAGCGCTGTGTGACATGCTTTCACTTCTTCTGCCATTGCAGCAAAGTCCTGTTTTGTCACAGCATCGCCTTTGACTGAAAATGTAATGCTCATCTTTGGTTCCTCCTCTTTATTATGTTGTCCCCATATTTTCATTTATATTACTGCGTCCCTTTCAAAATGATTTCGTTGACAGGTTCCTGAATGACTTCTTTGGAAACTTCTTTTTCCTCTGTCACAAAACCATTGACGCGTGTAATCTGAATGGTGCTTTTTTTCTGACCGTCCTTGCCCTGCTGGATTACCCGCTGATAGCTGGCAGGCTTGGTGTCGTCATACTGTGTTTCATACTGCTTGGGTTCCACACTGGTCAGCACCTGTGTTTCCACAGATTTGACGGAAACCATAGGCTTCTGTTCGGTAACATTCAATGTCTCACCGATGACAACCGCATCTTTTGCGCTGGGATTCATTTCATACAGTTCTTCCAATGTCATATCAAATTCTGCCGCAATACTGCCTGCCCGATCCCCTGTTTTTACGGTATAGGTCGTGGTGACAGGTGTGGTGCTGGTCAGTTTTGCCACTGCGTCATCCACAGACAGGATTTCCGCAGAATCCACGAACTGATTTTCCACGGTCACATTTTCCACAAAGGAAATTTCTGCATTGGAATTTTCGTCCTGAGGCAGATAAGGTTCTTTCAGCTTATCCTGTACCTGCTGGGCTTCCTCCGCCGTTGCCAGAGGCGCCACTGCACCGCCGTCTACAAAGATCACAGACGCTTCCACTTTATAAGTGACTGCATTGCGCAGTTTTGGCATCAGATATTCCATGGTGCAGATATCTTTTTTCCGGTCACCAGACACATGAAGCTTTTCCGCCCGGATCTCCTCATTGACTTGTACATTGGTACCCACTGTAGTTGCCAGCTGGGCTTCCAGATTGGTCTTGATTTCTTCGGCGGAAATGGATGTGGTACTCAAAATACCCATGCTTTCCTCGCCCACAAACACTTCCGTACCATTTTTATGAAAAAACGCAAAAAACAGGATCAAAACAACGATGACCGCAACGCCAATTCCGGCTTTTTTCGGTGTAAGCTGCATATTCTTACGGGCTTTATTGCCTTTCTGCCCGCCGGATTTTCGGCTGCGCTGTGTTTTTTGTCTGCCTTTTTTTCCTCGATTTCTTTCCACATCGGCACCGGCTTTTCCGCTGTAAGCAACGCGTTCCTCACGCTTTGGGAACAGCTCCGTTTTTTTCGCCATTGGGCTTTCGCCTCCCTTCGGTCTGCAAAAAAATATGTCGATACATCTTTTATTTTATGCCATTGGGAAACGGATTGCAAGAAAAAAACAGCAGAGTTCTTCACAAAGGGCAGTTTCTGTACGCAAAAAAGCCGGAAATTTCCACAAATCGGAATTTCCGGCTTTCTGTTTACACTTGATACAGCCCTTAGTCTTCTTTTACGGAGAAAGCTGCTTTTGTTACGGAGTGACGTTCTTTCAGAGCGTCTGTTCTGCCTGCTGCCAGATTCTTTTCTGCAGAGGACAGCATCAGTTTGATACGGTTGAGCTGGTTGACTTCACTTGCGCCCGGATCGTAGTCGATGGCTACGATATTGGAGATGGGATACTGTTTACGCAGTTCCTTGATAACGCCTTTGCCCACAACGTGGTTAGGCAGACAGCCGAAGGGCTGTGTGCAGACGATATTGGGTACGCCGCTGTGAATCAGTTCGATCATTTCCGCTGTCAGGAACCAGCCTTCACCAGTCTGGTTGCACAGGGAAACCACTTTCTTCGCATATTCGCCCAAAGTACGGATATCTTCGGGACGGTCGAAGCGTTTGCTCTTTTCCAGTGCTTTCATCAAAGGTTTCTGATACCATTCGATGACTTTTGCCAGTGCGTTGGCAATGATTCTGCCTTTTCTGGTGCCGCCCAGATATTTTTCTTTCTGGGTTGCGTTATAACAGCAGTACAGACCGAATGTCAAGAGGTCAGGCACAACAGCTTCTGCGCCTTCTCTTTCCAGCAGGTTTACCAGATCGTTGTTGGCTGTGGGATGGAATTTTACCAGAATTTCCCCTACCACACCAACACGAGGTTTCTTCATATCTTCGTAGATTTCCAGATTTTCGAAATCACGAATGATGCCTTCGATATTGCTGCAGAATGTCTTTCTGTCTGCACGCAGGATATCTTTTTTGACTTTTTCATTCCATTTTTCGTACAGTGCGTTTGCGGAGCCTTTTACCTTTTCATAAGGACGGGTGCGGTAAAGCACACGCATGAAGGTATCGCCGTAAACCAGTGCCTGCATGGCTCTGTGGAGCAGTGCGGGTTCATATTTGAAGCCGGGGTTCTTTTCCAGACCTGCAGGGTTGATGGAGATGACAGGGATGTTAGGCATACCTGCGTTTTCCAGTGCTTTACGGATGAAAGCGATGTAGTTTGTAGCACGGCAGCCGCCGCCAGTCTGAGAAATCAGCAGAGCGGTACGGTTCAGGTCGTAGTTACCGGACAGCAGACCGTTCATCAGCTGACCAATGGTGATCAGTGCAGGATAACATGCGTCGTTGTTTACGTATTTCAGACCTGCGTCGATGGCATCTTTATCCATAGCTGCCATGACTTCCAGATTGTAGCCGCATTTACGGAAAGCGGGTTCCAGAATGTCAAAGTGGATAGGAGACATCTGAGGACACAGGATGGTGTAATCCTTCCGCATTTCTTTTGTAAAGAGTACACGTTTCAGAGAAGCGTCGCCTTTTCTCAGTTTTACGTTCTTTTCTTTTCTGTCTTCGATGGCAGCGATCAAAGAACGGATACGGATTCTGGCTGCACCCAGGTTGTTTACTTCGTCGATTTTCAGTGCTGTGTAAATTTTGCCTGCTGCTGTCAAAATGGCTTTGACTTCGTCCGTTGTAACAGCATCCAGACCACAACCGAAGGAGTTCAGCTGAACATATTCGATATTTTCCTGTTTCTTAACGAAAGCTGCAGCTTCGTACAGACGGGAGTGGTAAGTCCACTGGTCACGAACAACGGTAGGACGTTCCAGATGACCCATATGTGCCACACTGTCTTCTGTGAGAACAGCGATGTTGTAGCCTGCAATCAGTTCGGGAATACCGTGGTTGATTTCAGGGTCTACATGGTAAGGACGACCGCCCAGCACAATACCTGTCATGTTGTTGTCTTTCAGGTATTTCACGGTTTCTTCGCCTTTTTTGTGCATGTCATGACGGAAGTTTTCCCATTCTGCCCAGCCGGCTTCTACAGCGGCTTTGATTTCTTTTGCATCGCAGCCCATGGGAACGAATTCGTCTGTCATACGTTTGATGATGGTTTCAATCTTATCCAAAGAGAGGAAAGGATTCATGAACTTGATGTTCTTTTCTTTCAAATCCTCTACGTTGTTTTTGATATTTTCGTTATAAGATGCCACGATGGGGCAGTTATAGTTGTTGTCAGCTGCGCTGCTGTCCCGTCTTTCGTAAACGATACCGGGATAGAAGATGAAGTCTACGCCCTGTTCGATGAGGTACATGATATGACCGTGTACCAGTTTTGCGGGATAGCAAACGGATTCACTGGGGATGGATTCCATACCCTTTTCAAAGATTGCCTTTGTGGAATAAGGGGACAGTACCACACGATAGCCCAGTTTTGTGAAGAATGTGAACCAGAAAGGATAATCTTCCCACATATTCAGCACACGAGGGATACCAACGGTGCCTCTGGTTGCCTGTTCTGCTGTGAGGGGTTTATAGTCGAACAGTCTGTGGCGTTTGTATTCATACAGGTTAGGAGCGGGATTTTCGTTCTTTTCTTTGCCCAGACCTCTTTCACAACGGTTGCCTGTGATGAATCTTCTGCCGCCGCTGAACTGGTTGATGGTCAGCAGACAGTGGTTGGTGCAGCCCTGACATCTAGCCATAGTAGACTTGATTTCCAGCGCGTTCATTTCTTCACGGCTTACCAATGTTGTCTGGTAACCTTCTGTATATTTATCTCTTGCGATGAGTCCTGCGCCGAAAGCCCCCATGATGCCGGCGATGTCAGGACGAACGGCTTCTCTGCCGCTGATGAGCTCAAAGCTTTTCAGTACAGCGTCGTTATAGAATGTACCGCCCTGTACAACCATGGATTTCCCCATAGCCTTAGGGTCAGCGATTTTGATAACTTTCAGCAGTGCGTTTTTGATAACGGAATATGCCAGACCTGCGGAAATATCCGCTACATCTGCCCCTTCTTTCTGTGCCTGTTTTACACGGGAGTTCATGAAAACAGTACATCTGGAACCCAGGTCGATGGGGGCTTTTGCGAAAAGGGCAATCTTTGCGAAGTCTGCAACGGTGTAGTTCAGAGATTTTGCGAAAGTTTCGATGAAGGAACCGCAGCCGGAGGAGCATGCTTCGTTCAGCAGTACGCTGTCGATGACGCCATCCTTGATACGGATACATTTCATATCCTGACCGCCGATATCCAGAATGAAGTCTACATCGGGTTTGAAGAACTGTGCTGCTTTATAGTGCGCAACGGTTTCGATGTAGCCCAGATCCATCATCAATGCTTCTTTGATAAGTCCTTCGCCGTAACCGGTTACGCAGGAATTGCGGATAGTCACGCCTTCAGGCATCAAATCATACATTTCATTCAAACTCTGCATAACCACTTTCAGAGGGTTGCCTTCGTTGCCTGCGTAGAAGGAATAGAGCAGGTCGCCCTGTTCGCTGACCAGAGCCACTTTTGTAGTGGTGGAACCAGCGTCGATACCCAGGAAGGCATTGCCTTTGTATGTAGAAAGAGGTACGCGTTTTACTTTATCTTTATCGTGGCGTTCTTTGAACACCGCATAATCATCTTCGTTTTTGAACAGAGGGTCCAGACGGCTGACTTCTGCGGACAGTTCTGCGCCTTTTTCCAGACGACCCAGCAGAGTATCAAAGTCCAGATTTGCTTCGCCTTTGTTGGAAACGGCTGTACCGTAAGCTGCAAAAAGGTGAGAGTTTTCAGGCAGCAGTGCAGTTTCGTCTGTCAGGTGCAGTGTTTCAATGAAACGCTGACGCAGTTCAGAAAGGAAATGCAGAGGACCGCCCAAAAATGCCACATGACCGCGGATAGGTTTGCCGCATGCCAGACCGGCAATGGTCTGGTTGACAACTGCCTGGAAAATGGAAGCTGCCAGGTCTTCTTTTCTTGCCCCGTCGTTGATGAGGGGCTGGATGTCTGTTTTTGCGAATACACCACAGCGGGAAGCGATGGGATAAATCACTTCATAACCTTTTGCGTATTCGTTCAGACCTGTTGCGTCTGTGTGCAGCAGGCTTGCCATCTGGTCGATGAAGGAACCAGTACCGCCGGCACATACACCGTTCATACGCTGTTCCACATTACCGCCGGAGAAATAAATGATTTTCGCGTCTTCGCCGCCCAGTTCGATGGCAACATCTGTCTGAGGCACAACGGTTTCGATGGCGTTTGCTGTAGCAACCACTTCCTGGATGAAGTCTACGCCAACGGCTTTTGCCAGCGCAACGCCGCCGGAGCCGGTGATCATGGTTGCAAATTCACAATAACCCAATTCTTCCTTGGCTTCTGCCAGGATTTCTTTTACGGTTTTCTTGATTTCGGAAAAATGTCTGCGATAGCGACTAAATACAATTTCATTTGCAGAATCTGTCAGCACGACTTTGACTGTTGTGGAGCCGATATCGATCCCCATTTTGTATGTCTGTTCATTATGATACTGCACTGTTCACACCCCCATGTAAATACTTCAGATAAATGTCCTGCACGGCAATGTCCCGCCAGAGCTGTTCTTCCATATATCTGTACTTCTCTTCGTCGTCAATGGTTTCATCCAGCACCTTCAGTGCCAGGATGCCGTCCTGCATGGCAAGGGTCATCATCACGCAGCTTTCGATGTCCACATCTGCGGCAATTTCCTTGCGTTCCTTGCCCCGCTCCAGTATACGGTGCAGGATTCTTTTTCTTTCTTCGGTATTCTGTGCAAAATAGCTTTGCACTTCCTCATATTTTTTCATGCCTTCATAAAGCAGGAAGTAAAAATCCCGAAAGGCAATATCCATACCAATGTTTTCCTGGAATCTGCGGAAGCGCTGCGGCGCAAAAAAGGCATCCCACAACAGGTTTTTTGTGGAAACGTCCGGGTGTTTGTTTTCCCATGCCTGCCGCATTTCTTCCAGAGGCTGTAAGTAATAGGGGCGCAGGTACGTTTCGATGACCTTAACCACCAGATCTTCACGGCTTTTGAAGCAATAATAAAAGCCGCCTTTGGTGGTGCCTGCTTCCCGAATGATTTCGTTGGTGGAGATATCGGAAAACCCTTTGCCCAAAAACAGCCGAAATGCTGTCTGCAAAATATTCAGTTCCGTTTTCATGCGATCCCTCCTTTATGTATACATACAGACCGGTCGGTCTGATTTCTGTAACATTATATGCCCTTAGTCCGTTAAAATGCAATTAAGAAACCGCTAAGATGTCGTTAAGAATCGCGGTATATCAACATTTTCTCCAATTTTTCCGTGTCGATTCCGACATGGATGCGCATTTTTCCCAAAGAAAAAACAAATGTCTTTCGACAAAACCTACTGTTTTTGTATACAAAAAAACAGATTCCCCTTTTGCAGGGAAATCTGCTTTAAAGAAATCTTTTTTACATCACCAAACAATAGGCTCCTGCCAGACACAGCAAATGGACAGGATAGAACAGATAAAAGGCATATTTGCCGCCTTTCTGCCCCACTTCCCCCTGATACCGTCCCAACAGCGCCCATGTGCCCAAAGCCACTGCCAGATACATGAAAGACTCAAAAACAGCCAGGAATGTAATGCCCCAAGACAGCAGTGCCAGAGGAATCCAAAGACCGTAATAAAAGAGTATCATCCAGAACATGGCACGCCACCGCTGAGGGGAATGCCAGGTATACCAGAGCACAAAGACAAACACCACGCCAAAACCGCCGTAATCCGTCCCCATGACTTCTGCCAGCAGAGCAATGAGAAATACAGCAAATTTGCCCATGTCCCTTCTGTCCTTCTGCACAGAATAAGCATAGGCGACACAGGACAACACCCCAAAAAACAAGGTCATCATCACATTGGTAAGCCCAAAGGACAGGGAAATTCCTCCCGTTAAAATCAGGCTTTTCACCATCTGAAAAGGGATTTCCGCCAGCAGGGCAAAGCCAAAGAGCCGTTTCAGATAGGCTCTCACGTTGTGGGTGTGCCATACGCCTTCCGCCAGCTGGAAGGCAAAAATCAGAAACGCCATCCGCCCCAAAGACAGGACAGCCGTATACAAAGTCTGCCCCATGGCAGGCTCCAGCACATCCTCAAAAATCTTCATGGCATGATCCAGAAACATGGAACAGATGGCAAGTATCTTCAGTTGAAATCTCGTCAATGTCATATGGATTCCTTTCCCGTAAAAAAGCGGCTTTGCTCAGCAGTTGCCCTTAAGAAAACAGTATTTTCCCTTTTATTGGATTTCTTAAAGGGAACTGCAATGGCTGTCTTCAGAAGAAAACAATCCTCATAAAATGTTGATAAAAATGTGAAAGCTGAAATCCTTTCTTTCTCAAAGATTCCAGCTATCATTGTTTTCTCCCAAAGCGGCATAAAACCAAACGCCGCCCTTTTCTCATATTCTTGTCATTTCCTGAATTTTATCCAGCTGATGGGCAATGATCTGGTTTTTGGTACGGATGCAGATCATCTGGATCTTGTTCATACCGATCAATTCCCCTTCAATGATGGTTTTCTGTGTGGTAGTGATGCGGATACGCATGCCCCGCTGGAACTCTGCCCCACGGAACAGAATGGTTTCAATGGGGAACAGCTCATGGCACCGTTCCATGACCCGCGCCATATCCACCTCGCCAAAGGTCTTTTTCACCACTTTCACACTTCTGCGAACACTTCTGATAAATTCAATGATTGCCCAGATCACAAAGGCAATGATTGCCGCCAGAATGATCTGAGAGCCGCTCAATGATTGAAATCGTTCCAACATATCCCATCACCCTCCTTTATTTCAGTCTTTATGCAGATAGCTGTAAATTTCCCGTTTGGATACGCCGCGATCCTTTGCCACCTGCTTCATGGCGTCTTTTTCACTGTAGTTTTGACGGAGATAATGCTCCATGTGTTCCTCGATGGAAACGCTTTCCCAGCTTTCCTGTGCCGCCTGCCGCTGCTGCTCCAAAGTATAACCAGCAAATACCAGCACAAATTCTCCTTTTGGCGGCTGGGCAGTAAAATGGGCTTTGATTTCCGCCACAGTACCACGGCGCACTTCCTCGAATTTCTTTGTCAGCTCCCGAATGGCTGCCATTTCCCTGTCGGAACCAAAAATCTTTTCCAGTTCCTCCAAAGTATCCAGCAAACGATGAGGTGCTTCATAAAAAATCATGGTGCGGTGTTCCTTTTCCAGTGTGGAAAGAACTGCACGCCGTTCTTTTTTCTCCATGGGCAAAAAGCCCTCGAACACAAACCGTCTGGTATCCAGACCGGAAAGCACCAGTGCCACTACCGCCGCAGATGCGCCCGGCGCTACGGTTACAGGTACCCCTGCTTCGTAGCACAGCTTCACCAAGTCCGCACCGGGGTCAGAAATCCCCGGCATACCAGCATCTGTCACCAGTGCGATAGTTTCTCCCGCCAGCAGCCGTTCCACCAGCTTCGGGCCTTTTTCCGCCTTGTTATGCTCGTGGTAGCTGGTCATGGGGGTTTTGATTTCAAAATGATTCAGCAGTTTCAGGGTATTGCGGGTATCTTCCGCCGCAATGATGTCTGCCGTTTCCAGCAGTTTCAGCACCCGCAGCGTCATATCATCCAGATTGCCGATGGGGGTGGCGCATAAATAAAGTGTTCCTGCCATACTCACGCCTGCCCTTCTCCGTAATAAATGTCATAGATTTCGTCGGTATATTCTCCCGGCGCTTTGTAAATCACAAGGGGTGGCTCCACCTTCACCATAGGCTTGCCGCCTCTGCCCGCTTCCACCAGTACCATAGAAGGCGCTTTATCCACAAAGGAATGGACGAACCGCAGCCGTTTCGGCTCCAGTCCATACTGCCGTAGCGTGCATATAATATCCGTCAGTCGATGGGGACGATGCACCATATAGAACCGTCCGCCGGGACGCAGCACCTTTGCGGCGCCCTTCACCACATCCTCCAATGTACAGAGGACTTCGTGACGGGCAATGGCCTTAGGCCCGGAAGGATTTTGCAGACCGCCGCCCTCATTCATATAAGGGGGATTGGAAGTGACCACATCGAATACCGCGCCGCCGAAAATAGCTGCCGTTTCCTTGATGTCCCCTTCCACAATCTCCACTTTTTCCTCCAGTTCATTGAGCGCCACACTGCGTCTTGCCATTTCTACGCTTTCCGGCTGTATTTCCAGTCCTGTGAAATGGCTTCCCAGCGTTCTGCCTTCCAGCAGAATGGGCAAAATGCCAGTACCTGTACCCAAGTCCAGCACTTTTTCTCCTTTTTTCACCCGTGCGAAGCCGCTGAGGATCACGGCATCCACACCAAAACAGAACCGTTTGGGGTCTTGGATGATGACATAGCCCTTGCGGTGCAGGTCATCCACCCTTTCTCCCTCTTTGATCAACACATCAGTCCTCATACTGCTTCAATTCCTCTGATACAGGCTGCTGTTTCCGTTTCTTCTTGGATTTGATGACTTTGATCTCATCCACATGATAAAAAGCAATGGTAGGGGGATCGTTTTCCGTTTTCCGCACTGCCGCTTTCACCTGCTGCATCAATACGTTTGTGGAAAGGATTTCCCCGGTACCGTCAGGGGTAGAGATAATATCCCCCACAAAAGGCAGTTTCTTGTTCAGTTCTTCGTATACATCTTCTTCGTACTTCAGGCAGCACATGAGTCTGCCGCAGATACCGCTGATTTTCGTGGGGTTCAGCGCCAAATTCTGGTCTTTTGCCATTTTGATGGACACGGGCTGGAAATCCCCCAGGAATGTAGCGCAGCACAAAGCTCTGCCGCAGATGCCGATGCCGCTGAGCATTTTCGCTTCATCACGGACACCGATCTGCCGCAGTTCGATACGCATACGGAACACTGCCGCCAGTTCTTTTACCAGTTCACGGAAGTCTACACGACCGTCAGAGGTAAAGTAAAAGATCAGTTTATTCTTATCGAATGTCATTTCCACATCCACCAGTTTCATGTCCAGTTCCAGACGGGCAATCTTCTGCAGGCAGATGCGGAAGGCTTCTTCTTCCTTCTTGGCATTGGCTTCCACCACTTTGGCATCCTCTGCTGTGGCAGGACGCAGTACCTTTTTCAGAGGAGGTACGATGGTTTCTTCGGGCACAAAGGTATTTTCTTTGATAACCGCGCCATATTCAATACCTCTTGCTGTTTCCACAATGGCAAAACCGCCTTTTTCCAGTTTCTGACCATCGGGATCGAAATAATACATTTTACCGGCTTTTTTGAACCGGATTCCTACAACTTCTATCATACAGTCTAATTCTCCTTTAATTGTAACAGCATCACTTCCATGGTAAGCCGAAAATTCGCGTTGCGCGCCAGTTGCACACGGGCACGCTGTATGAGAGCGGCTTTTCGTGCCAGTTCCCCTTCGGATTCCACGGCACTTCTGAAAATCTCCGCCTTTTTGTCTTTTTGAATGAGGTCTTTTTCACTGCGCAGCCGTTTGGCATAGAGTAAATCCCGATACCAAAGCTGCATCATGTCCAGAAAACGCAGATCGTCTTTATATTTTTCCAAATCCTTTGCCCACAGAAAGACCTCTCCTTTTTTCGCCTGAGGCAAAGCCATGAGTTTTTCCAAAATCTCCTGCCGCATCTGCTGAAAACTTTCGTCCTCCAGCAAATCCAGCGCCTGTCCAATGCTCCCCTGGGCATAAGCAGCATAAACGGCGCTGTCTGCCGGGGAAAGTCCTTTTTTCTTTTCCAGATAATCTGCCACCATGGTATCCGGCAAAGGTCGGATATGGAGCGTCACCGTACGGGACAATATGGTGGGCAAAAATGCCGTCTGATTTTCCGCCAGAAGGAGAAAAACGGCATAGGCAGGCGGTTCCTCCAATGTTTTCAAAAGGGCATTCTGCGCCTGTACGGTCATGGTGTCCGCCTGTTCCACAATATAAATCTTATAGCGGTAGCGATACTGCTTCAGACTCACGTCCTCCAATATCTGCTCCCGCACATCGTCCACGCCCAATGTCTTTTTGGTGGGGCGGACGTACACAATATCCGGGTGGTTCCCCGAATCGAACGCCGAGCAGCTTTTGCAATGACCGCAAGGCTCTGTGCCGCTTTCTTCACACTGCAATGTTTTGGCAAAGGTATCCGCAATGAGCCGTTTGCCGCTGCCTGCGCTGCCCGTCAGCAGATAGGCGTGGGAAACGCGTCCCGCCGCCACTGCCTGCTGCAAATGGCGCAGCAAAAGGGCATTGCCGTAAATATCCGAAAAACTGTGCAACGCCCTTCACTCCTTTCCTTTTTGTGCCATCAGAATTTATGGAACTGATCCACATCCAGCACAAATACTGTTGCGCCGCCTACCTTTACTTCAATGGGCGCAAGGATAAATCCATGCATCGCGCCGCAGGAAGAAGGCAGTGTTGCGTACTGTGTTCTTGACTTGCTGTTTTCTTCAATGATCTTCAGGGCTTCATCTACTTTCTCATCGTCCACACCGGTCATGATGGTGGTATTGCCGCTGCGGAGGAAACCGCCTTTTGTAGCCAGTCTGGTTACCTGAATTTCCGCTTCGTTCAGATGGGAGATAACTTCGCCCGCGTCTTCATCCTGGATAATGGCAATGATCAATTTCATATAAATCCCTCCTTATGGAATCAATGGCTTACGCTCTGTCCAAAAGTTCATCCAGCGCTGCTTTGATCTGCCCAAATACTTCTTCTATGGTGCCGGAGGCATCAATGCGGCAGATTCGCTCCGGCTCTTTTTTGCAGAGCGCGTCATAGCCCTCGTATACCTTCTGGTGAAATTCCAGCTTTTCCTGTTCCAGCCGATCCAGCTCATGGTTTTCCTCCTGCTGTTTGCGCGCCATGCCCACTGCGGGAGGCAAATCCAGAAAAATCGTCAGATCCGGCACAAGACCACCGGTGGCAATGGCGTTCACCTGCGCCACCATATCGCCCAATCCTCTGCCGTAAGCCTGATAGGCAATGCTGGAATCCACATAACGGTCGGAAAGCACTACTTTTCCTGCCTGAAGTGCCGGCAGGACTTTCTCCTCCACATGCTGGGCACGAGCCGCCGCATAAAGGAGCATTTCCGTTTTCGCAGTCATTTCAGGATATGCCGGGTCAAGAATCAGCTCCCGAATGGCTTCTGCCACGTCTGTTCCGCCAGGTTCTCTCGTCACCACCAAATCCACCTGTTTTTCCTCCAGATAAGAAATGATTTTTTTCAGCTGGGTAGACTTTCCGCTGCCGTCGCTGCCCTCTATGGTGATAAAATACCCTTTCATGACACACCTCAAACTCTCTTTCCGTCCATTATTGTCAATTGCATAGAAAAATTATAACACACTCCCCCCGAATTGGCAAAAAAAACAATGGCAAATTGCGTCACGGGCAAGCAAAAAAAGCCGGAAAACCTTTTTACAGGCATCCGGCTTTCAGGGTGTCGAATAAGTCGACACCCTGTCGTCAAAGGCTCATTTCATTCAAGCCTTTGACGAGTAGGCAGAAGTATAAAGCAGGAATTCCATCAACTAAATAGTCTTGAAATTCCTGCTTTTCCTCGTCGGAAATAAATTTCGACTGCGGATTCCAGTTGGGGAACTCTTTGTTCCCCAAGCCCTTCCGTAAAAATGTTTACTTTCTGCCGCCTCGTAAAATCAGCAGTTTCTGTCCCGAAAAGAGCCGTTCGGGATTTTCAATATCATTGACCATGAGGATACGTTCCGGTGTGGTGCGATATTTTTTGGCAATATCCCACAGGCTTTCTCCATCCTGTACCACACAAATCACGGCGGAAGGACGTTTTTCCGGTGTTTCTTCGGGCATTTCCAGAAGGTCTGTGACCACTTCTGTTTCTTCCATGGCTGTCACCAGAATTTCCAGCAGAATCTGTGCCCGCAGCTCCCCTTCTGTTTCCGTCATAAGGCGGAAGTCCACCTGTTCCGCTATGCTGCGTACACAGGCAGTATCTCCTGCTTTTGCACCTCTCACTTCTACGGTCTGCCGGAAAGGAATCCCCCGTTTCAGCACACATACTGCCGCATCATCATCAGCGGAAAGATAGAGGATTTCCGCCTGCAATACCCCTTCCACGTTGACAGCATCTGTTTCCACAGTCACATCTTCCGTATGTACCTGCCCCCATGCCGCTACTGCCTGCATCATGGGCATTTCTCCATTTTCCAGAGATACGCCTTCTTTCAGACTGAAACGGCTCCGTGTCATGCCCACGCATACGGGGAAGGTGACTTTTTCCCGTTTGGGCTGCAAACAGCTTTCCAGACCATAGGCATCTGTGACCATTTCCTGTTCCGTATGGTCTACGGCTTTCAGTTCCGCGCCAATGACCGCCGTCACATCCAGATTCCGTGTTTCTCCGTCGTCATTCACCGCCGGACGGACTTCGCTTTCATTGACGGTCAGTTTCACATCCGTCCATGTCTGGGGGGTAATGCCGCCGCCTTCAATGAATCCATGGAAAGGGATTTCCGCTTCCACTGCCACAGGCATGCCGTTTTCCTCTGTGCCGTAAATGGCTGTCAGCCGCAGATTCCCCCGCACTGCCACTTTTCCGTCCATAGCACGGATGTCTGTATCGGAAAGGGTCAATACCTGATGGAGCATTTCCCCGATGTTGGGCTGATCTGCACTTAGGGACACTGTATGCTTCACTGTGAACCTGTCCTTTTTCTCTGCAACGGGGCGTTCCGTGAGCACCTTTTTCCGCAGCAGTTCCACCGCTTCTCCCTGAGCGCCGCTGACAGTCTGAAGACTCTTACTGCCTTCCGCTTCCGCCCATACTTCCACAATGGCACGCAGTCCCACTTTCCGGTCATTGATAAGCTGGCATTCCAGATGTTCCGTTTCCGCCATTACATTCACAGCATCCTCTGCTGTCATGCCTTCCACGTACAGCACTTCCTGTATGGGCAGAGAAGATGTCATGGCATACACGGGCTTTTCGCCGCCTGCTGCCCGATACAGCACTCGCACCATCAGTTCCCCGGTGAGATTGATTTTTTCCTCGCCGCTTTTCACCTCATCCAGCCGTACCGTACCGCTGCAATGGAGCACCTGCGCCACATCCGGGCGGTTATCGGGCACAATCATATCCCCTTCCAGCAAAATACGGGAATGGTGGGTTCCCTTCCGCTGTTTCCAAGTCATGGTATCCTTTGTCATTTCCAAGGCCATATTTCCTACCTCCTTCATCATATCAGGCACCTGCATCCCGTCTTTTGCGGATTGCCTTTCTGTAAAATATATGACGAAAGGGAAAAAATATGATTCCATATAAAAAGGGCTGTGTTTTACACACAGCCGCCCAGCCTGTAGAAAAACTATGTTTTACATTTTTTCAAGAACGCGGAAGGGCTTGGGAAACAAAGAGTTTCCCAAATTCAATCCGCAGTCGGAATTCACTTCCGACGAGGAAAAGCCGAAGTTTCAAGGCTTTTAGCTGATGGAACTTCGGCTTTATACTTCTGTCTACTCGTCAAAGGCTTGAATGAAATGAGCCTTTGACGACAGGGTGTCGACTTTTTCGACACCCTGAGGGCTGTGTTTTTCCAACACAGCCGCTTCTTCCATTATCCAAAGAAAGGAAAGAGCCGAAACAGCACTTTGCCTTTCAAATCTTTTTCCGCAATGACGCCCATATTCCGGCTGTCAAAGCTTTCCGTCCGGTGGTCTCCCAGCACAAAAACCGTATCCGGCGGAATCACCAAATCTGCCACGCCCTCCGTAGGACCCATGGCGTAAGGCTCATCCAGCAGGACACCATTGACCATGACCCCTTCGGGCACAATTTCCAGACGATCGCCTTCCACCGCAATGACCCGTTTGATGACTTGCCGCTGTCCGTCCTCGTCTGTATAATCAAATACCACCACATCTCCCCGGTCATAGCCCCCAAAAAAGCCTGCCAGACGGCTGACACAAACCACATTGCCGTTATAGTAGGTAGGCTCCATAGACCCGCCGGAAAGGCGCAGGGGCCAGCAGGCATAAAACAGCACCAGAAGGATGATGGCAGCACGCAATATATCATTTCCCCAATTTCTTATGTTTCGCCGCAAATTTTCTCTCCTCTTTTATTTCCGTTTTTCGGACAAAATACCGCATTTTTCCGTAGTTTCAAGTATACGGTTTTTCCTGTTCTCAGGCAAGGGGAATTTGTGTAGAAAATTACGCCAATTTTGGGATTTTTTTGTATTACATCTGTTTACGCACAGTGCGGTACTCATCCTCCAGACGATAATAGGGGCAATTGTGGAAGCCGTCACGCAAAAAACGCTCCATTTCGTCCTCATCCAGATTCACGTCGCAAAAATATTCTTCGTATTCCTCGTCGTACTGATAATACATACAGCTTTCACATTGCATGGCACTCTCTCCTTTTTTAGAACAACTGTCTGCCTGCCACAAATTTATGAAGGACTTCACTGTCCTCTGTCAGATAAATGACACGTTCCAGACGCTGGGCAATGTCATATTCCCCGGGGTTATCATAACGGCTGTCATCCAGCACAAAAGCGTCAAATTCATAGCCTGCTTCAAAAGACCCCACTTTTCCAAAGAAGGCACCGCCGCCCAGTGTTGCCAGATAGAACACTTCGGGGATGGTCAGGGGCGCCAGAGATTCATCCACCAGACGCCAACGCAGTTTGGAAACGCGGATGGCTTCTGCCATAGCAAAGAAAATGGAGCATCTTGTGCCGCCTGCGATATCGCTGCCCAGACCCATGGGGATGCCTTCTGTGAGGTAACGGCGGGCAGGAGCAATACCGGAAGCCAGATTGGTGTTGGATTCGGGGCAATGGGCAATGAATACGCCTCTTTCTTTCATCAAACGGATTTCGTCGTCACTGCTCAGGACGCAGTGCGCCATGATGGTGGGGCAATTTTCCCCGCCAAACAGACCAAAGCTGTCATAAGCATCGCCATAGTGTTTGGATTTGGGAAACAGTTCCTGTACCCATGCCACTTCCCCTCTGTTTTCGGACAGATGGGACTGTACGGGCAAATGATGCTGTTTCTGAATATCACCCAGTTTTTCCAGCAGTTCATCGGTGCAGGAAGGCAGGAACCGCGGTGTCAGGATGGGTTTCACATGAGGGTATTTATCAGCCACATCCGCCAGCCACTGAATGGTTTCCGCCGCGGATTCTTCTGTGGTTTCCCGCAGGATATCAGGGCTGTGACGGTCCATATTGACTTTCCCGACCATAGCGCACAGACCCGCTTCTTCCAGCAGTTCCATGAGCACTTCTGTGGACTGACGATGGATGGTGCCGAAGATACAGCCTCTTGTGTTAGGGCCTTTTCTCATTTCTTCCACAAAACGAGCGTAATTCTTTCTGGCAAAATCTGTGTCCACATACTTCGCTTCCTGAGGGAATGTATGAGTATCCAGCCATTCCAGCAGTTCCAAGTCCATGCCCAAAGCACGGAAACGATACTGAGGCGCATGCACATGCAGGTCTGTAAAACCGGGCAGAATCAGCTTGCCTGTGTAATCCAGCAGAGGGAAATCCTGATATTTTTCGGGCAATTCAGCGAACACACCGGCAGAAACGCCGTTTTCACAAACCAGATACCCGTCTTTGCAGGTTTGAAGTGTATTTTTATCTTTACTATAGCAAATATCGCCTTTGCATACAAAGTTTTTCTGAACCATTTGAAATCCTCCTTAAAATCTCCATAAAAAAATACCGCCTACATCTGCGGATACAAATTCCCCAGATGCGGGAAACTCATAGCGCGGTTGTTTACGGTAACCGGTAGAAACATCCAACCTATTATGGACCTATATGGGTTTCATTTCCGTTAGCAGTATACGCCGAAACTACAGGTGTTGTCAATGTTTTTCGGCAGTAAAAATCAGACAAAAAAAGAAGTCTTACAATTTAAGCGGAAGGGCTTGGGAAACAATGGTCAACACGTTTGCTCCGCAAACGCCAGCCATAAATGACTGTCCGCACTTCTTTGCGGTGTGTGGTCAACTCGTTTGCTTTTACAAACATCAGCTATAAATGGCTGTCCGCACTTCTTTGCGGTGTGTGGTCAACTCGTTTGCTTTTACAAACATCAGCTATAAATGGCTGTCCGCACTTCTTTGCGGTGTGTGGTCAACTCGTTTGCTTTTACAAACATCAGCTATAAA